>JAGNPP010000031.1 GCA_017989575.1 Chryseobacterium sp. | reverse complement strand
AATTTTCGCGCCAAATCCCTTCGCAATTTTCGCAAAGGCCGTTCCGATATTTCCAGTTCCAATCACGCCAATTGTCTTTTGATAAAGATTAAATCCCATCAAGCCATTCAACGCAAAATTCTGTTCGCGCACGCGATTGTAAGCTTTGTGGGTTTTTCTGTTAAGTGTCAGAATCATCGCCATTGCGTGTTCTGCAACAGCTTCCGGAGAATAGGCGGGAACTCTGCAAACGCGCAGTCCCAGACGTTTTGCTGTTTCCAAATCCACATTGTTGAAACCGGCGCAACGCAACGCGATATATTTCACGCCTTTTTTTGCGAGCGATTCCAAAACTTCCGCATCCAACTTGTCATTCACGAAGGCACAAACGGCGTCGGAATGGTCAATCACATTCAGGATGTGCGGACCGAGATGCGTTTCGAAATAATCGAGTTCAAAATTGAAATCCTGATTGACTTTGTCAAAGAATTCCTTGTCGTAAGGTTTGGTGGAGAAGAAGGTGATTTTCATACATTAAAGTTATTAAGTTTAATTTTAAATGTTGATTTTTCCTTATTGATTTTCCTCAGTTTCCCGATTTTTACGGAGCAGTTTTTTCTCAACCCAAATCGTGGCAAAAGGAAAAAAAGCGCCCATCAATGCGAAGATAGAATCCTCGTCGTCCCAAGCATAAATTTTCCTGACCGCAGGAAGAAAAATAAGGTAAAGTGTGAAAAAAAATCCGTGAATGGTTCCCACTGTACTGATGTAAATAATCGCGAACAAACCTTCTGGCTCAACACGTATCCACACCATTGCTGTGAAAAGGAAAAACCAAGAAATAGCTTCCGCCACACAAATCTGCTTAAACCATTTGGTGATTTTTTCTTCGGGATATTTTGAGTAATATTTTTCTATGAAATTCATTTTTTTTCTTTTTCAGATTTAAGGATTTTTGCCAAAGTCAGCTCGTAGTTTTTATCGTATTCCAAGTCTTTTCCGTTTTCATCTTCGCCATCTTCTATGACATAACCAAAATCTTTTACTTTATTACCTTCGATTTTATAAAAGCTCGTCCAGTTTCTTCCCGACATTACCACACAATCGATGAGGTTGTATTTCTCAAGATAATTTGGATTTTTGATTTCATTAAAACCTTCAATTTTTCTTAATTTCTGATTATTGAAATCAACGATAAACAAATTATAAGTCAAATTGCTTCTCACATCAGAACTGTTCTCCACTAAAATATCTTTGATTCCATTACCATTAAAATCGATGAACTCTACATTTTGAAACTGACTATGCAATTTTTCCTGATGTATGATTTTCTCTTTACCATTGATTTTTTTTGAAAAAGTAAATAACACATTCAATAAAATTTCATCTTTCGGGTCAAATTCCAAAGAAACTGAATAGCCTTTTTCCTTATAAATTGAATCGCAGTTTATTTTCTTGACTTCTTTGTTTTGAGAGAAAATTAAAGTTTGGGAAATCAGGAAAATTAGTAGAAAAATACTTCTTTTCATTTTAAATTTATTTATAAAATGAAGAACCATCCAAATACTCAAAAACTTCCGGAGGCAACATTGGTCTCGTATTTTTTCCAGCTTTTATCATATTCCTAATTTCTGTGGCAGAAAGTTCTATGATTGGCGCATTGATTTGATGGATATTTTCGTGATTCTTTACTGTCAGTCTGAGGCTCTCAAAGGCTTCGTCTCTTTTCTCTTCACCGAAAATCCTCGGATAAACAATGATTTGATAATTTTCCAAAAGCAATTCGTAGTTTTTCCATTTGTGAAGGCTTCCCAGATTGTCTTCACCCATAATCAATGAAAATGAAATATTCGGGTGTTTTTCTTTCAGATAAGTCAATGTATCAATCGTGTAGCTTGGAACTGGTAAAGAAAATTCGACATTGGAAGCGCGCATTTTTGGATAATTTTTGATGGCGAGCTGTACCATATCCAAACGATTGTGATCCTTGAGCAAAGATTTTTTGTCTTTGAAAGGATTTTGCGGACTTACCACAAACCACAATTCCTCCATATCAGAATTTTCCAAAATATAATTCCCCAAAATCAAATGCCCAATATGAATAGGATTGAACGAGCCGAAAAAAAGTCCGATTTTCTTATGGTTTTCCAAAGTTGTAAAAGTTTGAACCTCAAATTTAAAGAATTAAAATGTCAATCAGAAATCAAATTCTAATTCAAACTTGTTACTTTCTCGATTACAGTTTTGATTTTCAAACCAATACGTTATTTTTGCAACTTAAACACAGATGAAACCACTTTTTTCACTTTTCTTATTTTGCTTTTTTGTCATCAATTCTGCACAAAAATCGGCTCCAGATTCCCTGTTGTCGATTTTGTATCAAACGAATGATCTTGACAAAATCATCCAACTTCAGAACCAGATTTCTGAGGCGTATCAGTCTTCGGACCCTTCGAAAATGCAGAAATTTGCCAAGCTCGCGCTGATGACTTCTAAAAAAAGCAACAACGATATTCAAAAGGCAAAAGCGTATCAGAACATTGGGATTTCCTACATCATTTTAAGCGATTACGACAAGGCGATTCAGAATTTTGATGCGTCGGAACAGATTCTCATCAAACAAAAAAATCCATCGAAAGAAGCGCAGGAAATCTTGGCGAAAACGCTGGGAAGCAAAGGCATCGCATTTTCCGAGAAAAACAATTATGCAAAAGCTTTGGAATATGATTTCCGTGCAGTGAAAATCTATGAAGATTTGGAAAACAAACTCCAGCTTTCCAAGATCTACAACAACATTGGTGTGATTTATAATTCGATTGACGATGGAAAAAAAGCCTTGCAATATTTCCTAAAAGCCAATCAGCTTCAGAAGCAAGACAACAATCCAGCGGTTGCGGTGAGCGCTTCCAATATAGGATTGATTTATCTTAAACAAAACCAAAAAGCGAAAGCAAAACAATATTTTGACGAGAGTTTGAAAGCTTTCGAAATTCATCCGAATCCAAGAGGTTTGGGCGAACTTTATAATAATTATTCCAGATATTATATTGCTGAAAACCAATATGATTTGGCTAAAGAATTTTTGCTGAAAGCAGAAGGAACTTTCAAAAGTATCGAAGACCAATTCGGACTTTCGGATACTTATCTTTTGCTGGGAGACATTTATTTTAAAGAAAATAATCCTGAAAAATCGCTCGAATTTGCCAGAAAAAGTTTGGAAATGGCTAAGGAATTGGAACTTCCTGAAACCCGAATGAAGTCTGAAAAACTGCTTTCCGACATCTATGATAAGCAGGGAAATCAGGAATTGGCGTTGCAACATCTTCGTAATTATAACATTGAAAAAGACAATCTCGAAAAAATAATCAACGAACAACAACGTCTGAAAACGGAGCTCGATTTCCATTATGAAAAGGAGCAACTTGAGAAGAAGGAAACGGAAATGCGGGAAAAACTCTTGGTGATTCTTGGTTTTGTGGTTTTGGCTTTTGTCTTGGTCGGTTTGTTTTTCTACTTCCGAAACAAAGAGCGCGAAAAAACGTTGATGTTGCAAAAACAACTCGCCGAGTTTGAGCACAAAGCTTTGCATTTGCAGATGAATCCGCATTTTGTATTCAATTGTCTGGCTTCGATTTCGTCTTTCATTATGCAAAACGGAAAGGAAGATGCGATGAAATATCTGTCCAAATTCTCAAAACTAATGCGATTGACACTGGAGTTTTCCAAAGAATCTGCCATCCCAATTGATAAAGAAATTGAGGCTTTGCAAAACTATCTGGAGTTGGAACAGTTGAGATTCAATCAGAAATTTGATTTTAAAATTAATAAAGATTCGGAAATTGAGGATGATACGGCGATTCCGTCTTTGCTTTTGCAACCTTACGTGGAAAATGCAATTATTCACGGTGTTGCACCAAAAGAGGGAAAGGGTTTCATCAAAATAGATTTTACGCAGAAAGATGAACAGTTGATTTGCGTGATAGAAGACGATGGCGTGGGAATCGATACCTCGCGGGAACTCAAGAAAAACTCTGTGAATGTTCATCAATCGATGGCTTTGGATATTTCCAAAAAACGTTTGAAAACGCTTGAAGAACTGGAAAATAAAAAAGTGAATCTGAAAATCGAGGAACTGAAAGATGAAAATAATAACAGCCGAGGAACCAGAATCACGCTGGAGCTTCCGCTGAATTACATAAATGATTAAGATGATAAAAGCTGTATTAATAGACGATGACGGCAATCTGCGCGAAGGAATGAAGATGATGATTAATCTCTATGCGCCAGAAATCCAAATCGTGGGTGAAGCAGATAGTGTGAAATCCGGGACAGAACTGATGGAAACTTCAAAACCAGACATTGCATTTCTCGATATTCTGATGAACGACGGAACAGGTTTTGACATTTTGGAAAAGCTGAATGAGAAATTTGGAAACGTGAATTCTCACATTATTTTCATCACGGCTCACGAGGAATTTGCAATTAAAGCGTTCCGATTTAGTGCGTTGGATTTTCTTTTGAAACCTGTGAATCCTGAGGAATTGCAAAGTGTTCTAAAGAAAGTCAGTAATGTCATCCATCAAAATAGAGACAATAAAAATATCGGTTTACTGCTTGAAAATATTCAGAAAAAGTCGGAAGGGTTCAAGAAAATTGCACTTTCTACTTCAGATGGGATTCATCTTTTTGAGATCAAGGACATCATCCGTTGCGAAAGTGAGGACAATTACACCAAGTTTTTTATTAAAAATCATAAAACAATAATGATTTCCAAAACTTTGAAAGAATACGAGGAATTGCTTAAAGATCAGGGTTTTGAAAGGATTCATCAATCACATTTGATAAACTTGAATGAGCTTAAATCTTACATCAAAAAAGATGGCGGATTTGTGATAATGTCGGACGATTCTCAGCTTCCGGTTTCTCAGCGGAAAAAGGAAAGGTTGCAGGAACTGATTAGTAAACTATAAATTCTAATTCAAAATAACCGAATTCTAATTGGCAGGCGATTTAAAATAAAAAACACAATAATTTTATAAAACAAAAACACAAATGATGAAAAAACTATTTTTTTGGCTTGTATTCTTTTCTATAGGAATGCAGGCTCAAAATGTTTCTTTTGCGGATGCGAATTTTAAGGAAGATTTGTTGAGTACTAATTTTAGCAATTATGTCCTTTGCTATGACCAAAATGGAAACAACATATTAGCAGACCAAGATGGCGATGGCGAGATTTCACTTTCCGAGGCTTCTTTGGTTTATAGAATGGATGTCAGACACACGTCCAATTATAGCAGTTTGGGAGGCATTAATTCCTTTGTGAATCTGGAGTCACTCTATTATATAAACGATGGGATGTCTTCGCACATTCACGGAAAAATAGGGGATATTAACATCGATGGACTTAATAATCTGAAAATCTTTAATTTATCTGGGTGTGATATCGAAAATGTTAGAATTAAGAATTGTCCGAATCTTTTGGAGATAAAATCTGCTTTTACAGATACTTATAATGCTTCAACTTATGATGTTCACGGAGATACGCAAGCTTTTACGGTTGATAATTGTCCGCAAGTGAAGACGATATTTTGGACGAATAATAATCTTGCAGTTTCCAACATCAGTAATTGCCCGAGCCTTACAAACCTAGAGTTGCGAGGGAATTCTCTTGTAACTTTTGATGCGTCATCACTTACAAATCTAGAGCATCTGGATGTTTCGAATAATCAGCAGACATTTGGAGGATTTAGTACGGGTGAAGCTAATTTTGACCCATCACTCACGAGTTTGAATATTAATGGATTGTCAAAATTGGAATATTTGAAGACGAGCAATCAATTACTTTCGAGTTTGGATTTGGCGCAGGTTCCGCTATTGGAAACGCTAGACTGTCAGAACAATAAACTCACGAGTCTCAATCTGCAACCTACATCAGTTTTAAAACATTTGAATGCAGGTAGTAATCAACTTACCAATCAAGAAGTAGATTTTTCTAAGCTTAATTTTGAGAATCTTTACTTGAACTTAGCCTATAATCTGTTGAGTGGAGAAATTAGTCTTAATTCTTCAGTCAACAATTTTAGTTATTTGAATCTAGGTCATAATACGATTACAAGCTTTGTTGTAAACGGATCAATAAATATTAATAATAATATTGAACCATATTTGAATCTTGAATCCAATCAGTTATCAAGTTTGATGATTTTAGGAGAAAGTTACTTAGGGGAACTATTTATATCAGACAATCCAATTGCTATGATGGATTTACCTCTAGTTTGTATGACGGGATTATACGCAGATTATACGAATATTAATAATATCAATGTTGGAAATACTAAAATATTAAAAATCGAAGGAATATCGTCCGAAAAATTCAAATTGTCTATGGTTAAAAGGGATTTTAGTATCGGAGGCGGAATGTATATCTCTAATAATCCCAATCTAAAAGAATTAGATATATCAGTCGCTGCTTCTCCGTTTGAATACATTAGTGATAATCCTAATTTAGAAAGTATTTTTGCCAAAAATGGCATTAATGATTTTGCAGGATATGGTAATTTTTCTAATAATCCTAAATTAAAATTTATCTGTGTGGATGATTCCGAGTTAAGTAATGTCAAGAATTCTTTAGATTATTTCGGCTATAATAACATTTCTGTCAACACCTATTGCTCCTTCACGCCAGGTGGAAACTTCAACACCATTTCCGGAACTGTAAAATTCGATGCCAACAACAACGGTTGCGATACTTTGGATAATCCTTTTGAGTTTTTAAAACTTCAAATAAATGATGGAACAAACTCCGGAGAAACCTTCGCTCAGAACGATGGAAAGTACGAATTTTACACACAAGCTGGTAATTTCAATCTGACTACTATGGCGGAAAATCCAGGTTTGTTCTCCATTTCGCCGACAACTTTCAGTACGAGTTTTGCGGATAATAACAATAATGTCTTCACTCAAGATATTTGTGTCACAGCCAACGGAAACCAAAACGATGCTGAGGTTGTGATTGCGCCATTGACCAACGCACGACCAGGTTTTGATGCGACTTACAAACTGGTTTGGAGAAACAAAGGAAACACAACATTGTCCGGAAAAGTAGTCTTGAATTACGATGCGAGCAAAATGACTTTCCAAAATAGTTCGTTTCCGTATTCCGTGGCGAGCAGTGGAACTTTGGAATTTGATTACACCAATCTGAAACCTTTTGAAAATACAGCTTCGGAGATTACCTTCACGATTAATACGCCAACTCACACAACAAATCCAGTCAATTCTGGCGATATTTTGACTTTCAATGCCCAGATTACACCAAACAGCACAGACTTGACGCCAGATGATAATAACTTTGGTTTCAACCACACGGTTGTAAATTCCTTTGACCCGAACGATATTGTTTGTCTGGAAGGCGAAACGATTCCGTCTGTTGCGGTTGGGAAATATCTGCATTATGTCGTTAATTTTGAAAATACTGGAACGGCAGAAGCGGAAAATATTGTGGTGAAAATGGACATCAATCCTGCAGAATTTGATGTCAATACACTTCAATTGCAAAATGCATCTGCTGATGTAATGACCAAAGTCACTGGAAATAAAGTGGAGTTTATCTTCAAAAAAATAAAACTGCAAAGTGGTGGTCACGGCAATGTTCTTCTAAAAGTGAGATCGCTAAACACACTTCAAGAAGGTGATAATGTGACGAATAGCGCAGAAATCTATTTCGATTATAATTTCCCGATTGATACTAATGATTACATCACAGAAATCCAGGACGAAACTTCTGTTTTGAAAGCTAAAATCAATTACGAAGCAAATCAATTCAGCAACAACAATTATCCGGTGGATTTTGATGGAAGCCTGAGTACAGGGGCGATCACCAATTATGCTTGGGAATTTTCCGGAACTCCTACAATTAGCTCAACAACAGTTGCAAGTCCATCAGTAGTTTATAATGTTTCAGGAAATTACACTGCAAAATTAACTGTTTCGGATGCTGATAATAAGACTTCAACTCAAACGATTTCTTTTAGCATTGGAGGAAATTCTGCGGATATTTCGACCGGAAAAGCTTCGGATGGAAATCTGATGAGCATAGATTCTGACGACGACGATTGGAAAGGTTATGACGTTAATGGAACAGAAATGACTCCGAAAGTAAGACAAACTTTCTCGGGCTGGAGCTACGCAGACATCGGAAACGGAAACAACAGCCGTTGGATTTCTCTGAATAATTTTGAAGGTTATTACACTTACAAAAGCCGAGAATTTGCAATCCCAGAAAACGCAACCGATGCGAAACTGAATCTCAGATCATTGTCATTCGTCAGAAACTGGACTTATCTCGTTAAAATAAATCCAGACGGAAGCGAAGATGAAATCGAAATCACAAAAACACAATGGTTGAGCGACGGTTTCAAAGGTTGGGTCAACAGCCGAAGCCCGAAAGTGGACAACTACAGTTTGTCGGCGGGAAGATATTACATCAAAGTTTTGGTTTTCTCCAACAACTCTACCGTGAGACAATCTTTGGATGTGAACGCCATTGTTTCTTGCTCAGCAGGATTGATTTTTGCTAATAAAAAATCCAATGTGGCTCCAACTTTAGGAAACGAAGATTTGAAATCTAATGAAATTTCAGTCTATCCAATTCCGACAAAAGGTGAAGTGAATGTGGTAGCCAAAGAAAATCTGAAATCCATAGAGTTGTACGATTCTGTCGGAAGAATTTTACAAAACCAGATTTTGAGCTTACCTGCGAAGAATGTCAAATTTAATATCAATGCCAATCAAGGTGTTTATTATTTGAAAATAAAAACCGAAAACAAAGTGATAACGCGAAAAGTTATCAAAGAGTAAAAACAAAAATCCCGATTCAAATTCTGAATCGGGATTTTTTATGATTTAGTTTAAATTTTTTTAATCGTGGAAAATCACATCTCTGATATTCAAAAAATGGGAAACATTGCCTTTCCAATGATTTTCTTCTATCGTAAATGCCAAATCGAAAGTTTTAGTTTTAAAATCTTCTGCAAATTGTCCAAATCGAAAACCAACACATTCGATATTTCTACCGTTTGTTGGCTGTAGAATATTGAATTTGAGATGCGAACTTTCTTTGCCCATCAATCTCACATAACCGTTCACTTTTACATTTTTAAGAACCAAAATCGGCTTCATATTGTGAGGCCCAAATGGTGCTAATTTTCTGTGGAAATTGATGAATTCGCGGTTCAGATCTTCCGGATTTACAACGCTGTCGATATAAATGGAAGGTTCTTTTTGATGTTCCTGAATATTATTTTTAACGTAATCTTCAAATTTTATTTTGAATTCTTCAAACTTTTCTTTCTCCATAGAAAGTCCTGCAGCAGCCTGATGTCCACCAAATTTCATAAACAAATCTGAGCAATGTTCCAACGCCTTGTGAATGTCAAAATCCGAAACAGATCTTGCAGATGCGACTAATTCGCCATTGTTACCTTCCGTAAAAACCAAAGTAGGTTTGAAATAGTTTTCTATCAATCGTGAAGCCACAATTCCAATCACACCTTTGTTCCAGCTTGGATCATAAACAATCGTAGAATAACGCTCGGTTTTTTGCAATTCCAAAGCTTGGCTCATCGCAGATTGCGTGATATTGATGTCCATTTCCCGACGTTCATCATTCAGGTTGATGATGTTTTCAACCATTTGCTGAGCCTGTTTCAAGTTGTCCGAAATCATTAGTTCAACCGAAGCTTTCGCGTGAGAAATCCTTCCCGCCGCGTTGATTTTCGGAGCAATGTCAAAAACGATATTTGAAATTTCAAAATGCGCCAATTTCTCTTCCGGAATCAAAAGCCTTAATCCAAATTTTCTGGTTTTTCTAAGGAATTTCAAACCTTGCATTGCCAAAACTCGGTTTTCTCCAGTCATAGCAACAATATCAGAAGCTATGCTAATGGCGAGCAAATCTGTCAATTCAAACAGCTCACTTTCCGGGATTTTATAGATGGTGTTAAGACCTTGACAAAGTTTAAAACCTACGCCACAACCACTCAATTCTTTGTAAGGATATCGACAGTCTTTTCTTTTCGGATCCAGAACTGCAACAGCATTCGGGAGTTTTTCGCCAGGCAAATGGTGATCGCAAATAATGAAATCTACACCCACAGAATTGGCGTAATCTATTTTATCGACCGATTTGATTCCGCAATCCAAAGCGATAATTAATGAAAATCCATTATCTCTCGCAAAATCGATTCCTTCATCAGAAATTCCGTAGCCTTCTACGTTTCTGTCTGGGATATAAAAATCAAGATATTTTTTGTCAACAATCTTGCTGAGGTACAAGTACATCAATGCGACGGAAGTGGTTCCATCTACGTCATAATCGCCGTAAACTAATATTTTTTGTCCGTTTTCTATGGCTGTTGCAATGCGTTCTACCGCTTTTTGCATATCTGCCATCAGAAAAGGATTGTGGATGTCGGTTCCGTTTGGTTTGAAGAATTCGCGGGCTTTTTGATAGTTATCAATCTCGCGCATCACCAGGATTTTGGATTCTAAAGTTCCAAAACCAATAGAAGAAATTAATCCATCAACAATTTCTTCGTCCGGCTCGGTTTTATAGATCCATTTTTGACTCATAGCTACAAAAGTAATGAAAAATTTATCGATGAGGAATTAAAAAAGCTACCAATTTGATTGATAGCTTGTATTGAAAATCAAAAATTTTATTCTTAATTCTTTATGAATTTTTTAGTCTCAATTCCGGATTTTGTTTCGATAGAAATGATGTAATTTCCTTTCGGGAAGGCGGAAACATCGACTTTCGAAGTTTTATCAGATTTGATTAATGAACCTTTGATGTCGTAGATTTTGATAGATCTGATTTCTTCGTCAGATGTAATATTAATGAAATCCGAACTTGGATTTGGGAAAATATTAACTTGAGTTTTATTAATATCATTTACGGCCAATTGATCCATATCTTTTATGATGATGTTATCGACGATAAAACCACTTCCGTCATTATCAAATTCAAAATTCAAATCATTCGCTCTTGCCACTTTAGAACTAAGTGCAGAAGTGTGAACCAATTGATTGTCAAGATAATATTTGATATTTTTTTCTGTGACATGATCGATTTCAATTTTTAAATTATACCATTTTCCTGGAATCCACGTTCCGAGAGCTTGAAAATTGAGATCATTATCAGCATAAAAATTTCCACTGATTAAAAAATTAAATCCTCCAGCCCAGGAATAGCTTCCATTGTTGTTATAATATAATGACAACATATAATATTCGGAGCTATCCAATTTTTCCAACTTCACATCTGCGGAAACCGAAAGTCTGTTGTATTCCGGGATTTTTTTGAAGAGGTAAGTCATATTTCCGGTGTAATCGTTCGTGCTTGTCACTTCCACAGAATGGTTTCCATCGCTCGCGTTTCCAGTCACAACTTTTAAATTATTATTCGGAACATTATCCGTTTTTACAGTCCATTCTTTTTGCCCGATAACCGTTCCAAGATTGTAACCTTCGGAAGTTTCAAAAGAAATTTTTTGCTGTTGCGCAGATATTGAAATCGATAAAAAAGCTGTTGCTAAAGAGAATAAAAATTTTGTCATAAATCAAATTAAAAAGGGAAGCGAATTTATAGAAATATTTATTAATTCATTTTAAATCAATAAAAAAACCTTCCGAAAAAAATCGAAAGGTTCTATTTTGAAGTCTATTTTCTATTCGTCTATAATCTCCAAAGTCTACTTAGTGTGATTCATTGCATTAGCATCGATATTCACGCCAAGTCCTTGTGCGACTCTCATTCCAAGTTCGATATTTGCTCGAAAGAAATGACAAAGCTGACGGTTGATGATTTCGTCTCGTTTTGGTCCATCGATTCCACTCATATGACCAACAATATTATTAACCAAAGCCGTTCTGGCATCTTGATCTAAAGCCTTGGTGTAGAATAAACCTGGTTGCGTGTAATGGTCGTCGTCATTTTGATTTCTGTCAAAATGTGCCACACGAGAATTATCAAGTTCATATTCCAAATTCTTGTAAGATGGCTCTGGCTCTACATCGCTGAAGCTATTCGGGAAATAGTTTGGTTTGTCACCATAATCCGAATCATCTGCCATAAAACCAGCTCTCTGGAAATTGTTGACAGCGAACGGACATTTATTCACTTCAAGCTGATGAGAGTTCACGCCCAATCTGTATCGGTGCGCATCGGCATAAGAAAATAGTCTTCCTTGCAACATTTTGTCTGGAGAAAAACTTATTCCATCGACCAAATGACTTGGAGCAAAAGCGGATTGCTCTACGTGAACGAAGTAATTTCTTGGAACTTCATTCAATTCCATCACGCCAACTTCCTGCAACGGGAATTCGTCTTGGAACCAAACTTTCGTTACATCAAACGGATTCCAACGCCATTCTTTGGCTTGCTGTTCCGTCATTGTTTGGATGTAAAGTGTCCATTTTGGGAAATTTCCAGCTTCGATTTCATTCACCAAATCTTCTTGAGAGAAATCTGGATTTTCGCCCTTCATTTTTGTGGCTTCATCATCTGTGAAGTTTTTGATGCCTTGCTGTGTTTTGAAATGGAATTTGACCCAAGTTCTTTCATTGTTTTCATTAATTAAAGAAAAAGTGTGAGAGCCAAATCCGTGCATATGTCTGTATCCGTGAGGCGTTCCTCTGTCAGACATTAAAATCAAAACTTGATGAAGCGATTCCGGATTCAAAGACCAGAAATCCCAAACCATTGTTTTGCTTTTCAGATTGGTTTTTGGTAAACGTTTTTGTGTGTGGATGAAATCTGGGAATTTTTTAGCGTCCTTAATAAAGAAAACCGGAGTGTTGTTTCCCACCAAATCCCAATTTCCATCTTCGGTGTAAAATTTCAAAGCGAAACCTCTCGGATCTCTTTCTGTGTCGGCACTTCCCATTTCTCCACCAACGGTAGAAAATCTTGCAAACATTTTACAAGAATTTCCCACTTTAGAAAAAAGTTTCGCTCTTGTATATTTACTAATGTCATGCGTCACAGTAAAAGTTCCGTAAGCACCCGAACCTTTGGCGTGAACAATTCTCTCAGGAATCCTTTCTCTTACAAAGTGTGCAAGATTTTCCTGAAGAATAAAATCCTGTAAAAGTACCGGACCACGCGGTCCAACAGTCTGTGAATCCTGATGCTCGAAGTACGGCGAGCCAACGGAATTGGTGAGTTTTTTCTTATTTTCCATATTTCAGATTTAATGATTTGTATTCTATTTTTAGCGAAATTAGAGAAAAAAACTTATTTATGAAACAAATTAATAATTATATTTGCAATAGATAAAATAAATTACAACCCGTGAATATCCAACAGTTAGAATATCTGATCGCAGTTGATAAATATAAGCATTTTGGCAAAGCAGCGCAAGCTTGTTTTATCACACAGCCAACATTAAGTGCAATGATTCAAAAATTCGAAGATGAATTAGATGTGAAAGTTTTTGATAGAACGACGCATCCCATCAGAACCACAGATGCAGGCGGAGAAATCATCAAAGAAGCGCAAAAAGTGATTGATTCTGTGATGGAATTGAGAAACAAAGCGAATTTCCTAAACAATATTCTTGCAGGAAAATTGAATCTCGGAATTATTCCTACAGTTTCCAGCTACATTCTTCCAAACGAAATTTTTAGTTTCCTAAAGAAAAATCCACAGATCGAATTAAATATCAAGGAAATGACAACGGAAAGTATCATCAAATCTTTGAAATCCGGAGAGTTGGATGCAGGAATTATTTCTACGCCTTATTCTGCAGCGGATGAGTTTTACCAGGATTTTCTTTTCAATGAGGAGTTGATGTTATATTCTGCAAATCAGGAAGAAGGGACAAAGAAAGATTGCTTCGTGGTGCCAGAAGATATTGATGTGAATAAGGTTTGGCTTTTGGAAGAAGGCAATTGCCTTAGAACGCAATTCGAAAACATCTGCCATCTTAAAGAAAATTCTTTGAAACCCAATAATTTGGAATTTGCAGCCTCGAACGTCAATACCTTGGTTCAAATGGTGGATAAAGTGGGAGGAATTACGATTCTTTCCGAGATGGGCGTTCAACAATTGTCTCCAGAACAGAAAACAAGAGTTTCAAGATTCATCAAACCTTTCCCATACAGAGAAATGAGTTTGATATATTATAAGCCGACTTACAAGCAAAAAATCTTAGATGAATTGATTTCCGAAATCAAAACTTCGATGGAGTCCAGACTTAATTATTATAAAGATCCGGAAAATTACAAAAGCATTAAACCTGAATAAATTCATACTTGGTTAATATGAATTGATTTTGAAAATTAAAATTTAGTTTGTAAATTTGCCCTCGATTTTGATAAACGGAGGAGAACTTTGACTGATTGCAACCTCAATAAAAAATGCTAAAACAGATTTTTTCTCTTTTAGTTCCTTTTTTTAAATCAGTCGTTTATCCTTAAACAAATTAATATAAAAAGGAATTTATTTATGTCTTATTTATTTACGTCCGAGTCAGTTTCTGAAGGACATCCTGATAAAATTGCAGATCAGATTTCTGATGCACTTATCGATCATTTTTTAGCTTACGACAAAAACTCAAAAGTAGCTTGCGAAACCCTTGTGACGACTGGTCAGGTAGTTTTGGCTGGCGAAGTGAAGTCTGAGGCTTATCTTGACGTTCAGCATATTGCAAGAAATGTGATCAACAAAATTGGTTACACAAAAAGCGA
>JAGNPP010000205.1 GCA_017989575.1 Chryseobacterium sp. | reverse complement strand
CCATAGAAAAGTAGAGATTCAGCTGTCGGCTTTCAGACTTTGCCAATTCTAAGATTTTCACCACTTCCGAGAAAGCTTCTTCACGACTTTTGTTCGTATTCCGATGTTGAAATGTTTCCGAAATTGAAAATGGAAATCCGAGAATATCAACCTGCTCGTGGCTCAAAGCTTTTTCCGCACCTTTCAAGTTGGCAACAATTACGGAGAGTTTCGTATTGGAAAGTGATTTGTCGATTTCGTCCAGCACAATTCCGGAGTCGGCCATTTGAGGCATCGTTTTCGGGTTCACAAAGCTTCCGCAATCCAGCACATCAAAACCAACTTCCATTAGCCTGTTGATGTAATCTATCTTCGTTTGCGTGGGAATCATTTCTCCCCAGCCTTGCATCGCGTCTCTAGGACATTCAGTTAAGAACATTTATTTATGTTTTAAATTTATTTGACTGCGTCGAACCACTTTGTTAGGTTTGGGCAGCTTTATCCGCCTTCCGCTCCCAATCTTTTTTGCCAAGGCTTTTCCCAATGTAAAAAAGGATTTCCGCTCAAGTCGGGCTGCGGTTACGAGTTGCAACATCTTTCAATAGTCAACAATCAATCATCATCTATCGCTTATCATTTATCGCTTAACTCTAGCCACGAATTGTTTGTTGTTCACTCCATAAATA
The DNA here is from genome assembly GCA_017989575.1 of Chryseobacterium sp. GTDB lineage: Bacteria > Bacteroidota > Bacteroidia > Flavobacteriales > Weeksellaceae > Epilithonimonas. The sequence goes on along the minus strand of JAGNPP010000205.1, from coordinate 4,333 downwards.
TATAACTTTGCGGAGATATAGCAAATTATATGGAAAACATCCAATTGGACGGCGTTTGGAAAGAAAAACTCCTCCGCAGATTCATTACCTACATCAAGATATTTTCAACCAGCGACGCAGAAAGTGAGACCACGCCTTCTACGGAAAGACAGTGGGACATTGCAAATTACCTTTACAAAGAATTGCAGGAACTAGGTTTGGAAGATGTCAGTATTGATGACAAAGGCTATGTTTTTGGATTCATTCCTTCCAATATTAAGGAGACAGTTCCACAAGTTGGATTCATTGCGCACTACGATTCTTCTCCCGATTTCAACGGTGAGAATGTGAATCCGCAGATTTGGGAAAATTATGACGGCGAAGATTTGTTATTAAACAAAGAAACAGGATTTACCTTGTCTTCAACCAAATTTGAAGCTTTAAAAAAATACATCGGACAAACCATCATCACAACAGATGGAACTACTTTATTAAGTGCTGACGACAAAGCTGGCGTTGCAGAAATTGTAACCGCAGCAGAATTTTTGTTAGCAAATCCAGAAATCAAACACGGTCGAATTTCCATCGGATTCAATCCGGATGAGGAAATTGGAAGAGGCGCTCATCATTTCGATGTTGAAAAGTTTGGTGCAGAATGGGCTTACACAATGGATGGTGGCGAAATTGGAGAATTGGAATATGAAAACTTCAACGCTGCCGGAGCGGTTGTGAAAATCCACGGATTGTCTGTTCATCCAGGTTATTCTTTCGGTAAAATGCTGAATGCAGGATTGGTCGCTTCAGAGTTCATCAGTTCATTACCAGAAAATGAAACGCCAGCAACAACAAAAGGTTTCGAAGGTTTCTTTCACTTGACCGATTTTGAAGGCGATGTTTCCGAAGCTAAACTTCAATACATCATCCGCGACCACGACGACCAAAAATTTGAAGATAGAAAGAAACTGATCGCTGAAAAAGTAGAAGCAATCAATCAAAAATACGGAGAGAAAACGGCTGAGATAGAAATCAAACCGCAATATCTCAATATGAAAAAACAATTCGAAGGAAAAATGCACATCGTTGACATCGCTGAACAAGCAATGAAAAACGCGGGAATAGCTCCCAAAATAAAAGCCATCAGAGGTGGAACAGACGGCGCACAGTTATCTTATATGGGATTGCCTTGCCCGAATATCTTCGCTGGCGGACACAATTTCCACGGACCGTACGAATTTGTACCTTTGGAAAGTATGGTTGCTGCTGTAAGTGTAATTATTCATATTTCACAATTGGTAAAGTAATTGATTCATTAAATCAAATAAAATCTCTGAATGACAATCAAAGAAAATCAACAAGAATTAATCGAAGAATTTGCCTTCCTGGAAGATTGGGAACAGAAGTACGAGTACATCATCGATCTTGGAAAAGAGTTGGAAGGACTTCCTGATGATAAAAAGACAGATGAAAACCTGATCCGTGGTTGCCAGTCCAAAGTTTGGATAGATGCAGAGTACAAGGATGGGAAATTGTTCTTCAATGCAGATTCTGACGGAATTTTGCCAAAGGGAATTGTTTCGCTTTTGGTAAGAATTTACAGTGGACATTCTACACAGGAGATTTTGGATTCTGATTTTGATTTCATTTCACAGATCGGTTTGCAGGAATTCCTTTCACCATCCAGAGCCAATGGTTTGATGGCGATGACCAAGCAAATCAAATTTTACGCAGTCGCATTTCAACTAAAGAAGTAGGTGAAGACTATTTTAGCATATCGTTTTTCCGCATTTGGCGACGTTGCAATGACTGTTCCTGTCTGTATCGAGTTTCTGGAGCAGAATCCGGATGTGCAAATTATTTTCATCACCAGGGAAAATTTCAAAGATCTTTTCGACAAACATCCCCGTTTGAAGTTCCACGGAATTAGTTTTGATGATTACAAAGGCGTTTTTGGAATCAGAAAATTAACGAAGCAACTCATCAGAAATTTCAATCCGGATTATGTTGCTGATCTTCATGATGTTATCCGAACGAAAATGGTGAATACGATCTTTTTCCGCCACGGTTTCAAAGTTTTTCAGATTGATAAAGGAAAAGAGGAGAAGGAGAAGCTTACCAACGTCTGGAATCTGGACAAATTTCCTCTGAAAAGAACCGTAGAAAGGTACGCCGATGTTTTCCGGAGAATGGGATTTAAGTTGGAGTTATCACATCAATTAAGAACTCAATACGACAGTAAAAAAGATATTGGATTTGCGCCTTTTGCCCAACACAAAGGAAAAATGATGCCCTTAGAAAAGTCATTTGAATTGGCTCGGATTCTCGCTCGGACTCACAAAGTTTATTTTTTTGGAGGTGGAAAGGACGAGAATGAAATTCTAAACAATTGGGAAAAACAAATCCCAAACACCCAAAGTTTGTCGGGAAAATTAACATTGAAAGAGGAGCTTACAAAAATATCTGAACTTGAATTGATGATTTCTATGGATTCCGCGAATATGCATTTGGCAAGTTTGATGGGAACTCGATGCGTTTCGGTTTGGGGTTCCACGCATCATTTTGCGGGCTTTTTAGGTTATGGACAAAGTGAAGATGACATTGTCCACGTCAAAGATCTGTCTTGCAGACCTTGCTCTGTTTTCGGCGATAAGGAATGTTTTCGAGGCGATTATGCTTGTTTGGAAGAATTGAATATCCAGAAAATTATCGACAGAATATGAAGCTGAGTATTTGTATTCCTGTTTTTAATTTTGATGTCAATGATTTGGTAAATGACCTTCAAAGTCAAATTAATTCCGAAAATTTAGATGCTGAAATCATTTTAATCGATGATGCTTCTAATCAGGAGTTTATTAGTATTAATGAAAATATTCAAGCAAAAGTCAGCCAATTTATTTTCCTTGATAAAAATATCGGACGCTCCAAAATCCGAAACCTATTTTTAAAATATGTTCAATCCGAATATTTACTTTTCCTAGATTGCGATGGGAAAATCATTAGCAAAACTTTTCTCAAAAACTATATAGATTTTATAAAAACTAAAAATCCCGATGTCATATTTGGCGGAAGAAAAGTGAGTGAAGAGAAGCCAGATTCTGAATACGGACTTAGATGGAAGTTTGCCACTGAGAGAGAAAATTTGCCAGTCAGTCAACGTTTGAAAGCACCTTACCTGGATTTTCAGACTAATAATTTCGTGGTTAAAAAATCTGTTCTTGAGAAAGTTCCTTTCAATGAAGGGATTATGCAATATGGTTACGAGGATTTGGTTTTCTCAAAAGATTTACAAGACCATCAAATTAAAATCGATCATATAGACAATGCGATTTTCAACAATGATGTAGAAACAAATGTAGTTTTTCTTTCCAAGGCGGATCAATCGGCAAAAAGCTTAGCCCAACTCATTAAAAATGATAATAATTTCCAGAGAGTTTCTCAGATCAGATTGGCAAAAGCTTATTTAATTCTAAAAAAAACCGGTGGAATTTTCATTTATAATTTGATTTATAAATGGTCAAAATCTTATATAACAAAAAAGCTTTTAGGAGGAAATGCCTCTCTAAAAGCTCTTGATTTTTATAAATTGGGGCAACTTATCTATTATATGAATAGGTCTTAAAAGGCTCATAATTCAGTTCCAATCGGATATTGGCGACATTGAGCCAAGTTGCAATTTTCAGTAGAGAATATCCAATCAACATTCCGAAAGTATTAAGGAAAACATCATCTACATCGGCAGTTCCTCGGGCTGTGTAATATTGCGTAAGTTCTATCGCAGAAATCCACGCGATAAACAGAAAGCAAAGCAATGGCAAGTTACTAAGACGCTTGTCCAGAATTCCCAGCCAGCCAAAAGGAATGAAAACCAAAATGTTTCCAACAATATTTACCAGAAATTTATGAGAAAAAAACTGATGATAATTTAAAAAATATTTGATGCTTTGAAATGGATTAAGTTGCAAAAAACCATATTCCGGGTGCCTTCCACAGCCATAGAACATCATATAAAGTAAGAAAAAAGTGTAAAAAGCAATCAACACCGCATAATATCTTTTCATAGGTTTCCTTTTTTGAGGATTAGTAATAAAAAAGAGTTTTCCAAGCCATAGAGTATGAGTTAAAATTTTTTTATCACGAACTCACGTCAAAAATCTTTCCTTAGTTGGAAAATTAAACAAGTGATTAACTTTATTATAAAAACTTTAACTATTATGTTAAATAGGAATTAATTAATATGACTACTTGATATTATGCCTAAAACTATTTTTTTGAGATACAGAAGCTACCACAAGCCTGTCGAACAGGGATTCTCCAAAGTATCTTCGGTTGAACTTGTAGCAGTACTCATTGAGGTAGC
>JAGNPP010000204.1 GCA_017989575.1 Chryseobacterium sp. | reverse complement strand
GTTTTGAACAATATCCGCAATAAGATCATCCACCGTATTTTTGCGGTAGTAAACTCCGGCAGAAATTATGAGAAAAACTACCAAAATAATTTGGTTTGGCCATAGAAATCAAGTCGGGTTGCGCTTCACAAGGTTGGAACATTTGTCATAAATCCAATCGAGTGACAAAATTTGAAACATTTAAAAATATTTAATAAATCCAGAATCTCGGTTCTTGATTCTAAAATCTAAAAATAAGTATAATGAAGAAAACGATTAAATTATTAGCGTTAAGTCTGGCGACATTATTTTCCGCAAACAGTTTTGCGCAATTGCAAACCGCTGACCTTTACAAGAATCTGGAATTCAAAATGCCAACTGTGGCTGAGACTTCTTTCCCAGCAACTTCGGTGAGCATCAAAGATTTTGGCGCAGTTGCCGGCGGAACTGTTAAAAATACCGAAGCATTCAAAAAAGCAATCACAAGTATCACGCAAAAAGGTGGTGGGAAAGTAATTGTTCCAAGAGGAATCTGGATGACTGGTCCAATTGTTCTGCAAAGCAATGTCAATCTGCATCTGGAAGACGGCGCAATGATTGTCTTCAGCAGAGATTTTAACGATTATCCTTTGGTAGATGTTAGTTTCGAAGGTCTGAACACGACTCGTACACAATCTCCAATTTCTGCAAAACGTGCAACCAATATCGCTATCACTGGAAATGGTGTGATAGACGGAAGTGGCGACGCTTGGAGATATGTGAAAAAAGGAAAAATGACGGACGGACAATGGAAAGAATTGCTTTCCAAAGGAGGCGTTTTGTCTGATGATAAGAAAATTTGGTTCCCAAGCGAAAGTTCCAAAAAAGGATTTACAAGCACAGGAAACTTCAATGTTCCTGAGAAATTGACATCAAGAGCAGACTTGGAAAAAGTAAAAGATTTCCTTCGTCCAGTGATGGTTAGCATCGTGGAATGCGACAAAGTTTTGCTTGATGGCCCAACGTTCCAGAACTCTCCAGCTTGGAATCTTCACCCATTGATGTCCACCAACTTGATTCTTAGAAATCTGAATGTTAGAAATCCTTGGTATTCTCAAAACGGCGACGGATTGGATTTGGAATCTTGTAAAAATGTCTTGATTTACAACAATACTTTTGACGTTGGAGACGATGCAATTTGTATCAAATCCGGAAAAGATAAAGATGGAAGAGACAGAGGTGTTCCGACAGAAAACGTTGTCATCAAAAACAATACAGTTTACCACGCACACGGCGGAATCGTGATTGGAAGCGAGATGTCTGGCGGTGTTAAGAATCTTCACGCTTCAGATTGTACTTTCATCGGGACAGATATTGGGCTTCGTTTCAAAACCACGAGAGGTAGAGGTGGCGTTGTAGAAAACATTTGGATGAGCAATATTGATATGATTAATATTCCGGCTCAGGTGATTGGTTTCAATATGTTCTACGAAGGAAATTCGCCAATTATCGAGGAAGACCAAAGTGCAGACGATGAGAAAAGAGTGGAAAAACAAATTCCAGTGACAGATGAAACGCCGGTTTTCAGAAACGTATTTTTCAAAAATATAAACGCAACCAATTCTTACGAAGCTTTGACATTGTATGGATTGTCTGAAATGAATCTTAAAAACATCGTGATAGAAGATTCAAATTTTGAAACGAAGAAAGCTTTATCCATCGTAGATGCGGACGGAATTACATTGAAAAATGTTAAACTGAAATACAGCGAAGGAACAGGTGCAACCATCTACAACAGCAAAAACGTTGACATCTCAGGTTTGACGTTGGAATCTGCTAATAACAAACCGACAATCAAAGTTTTAGGAGGCAAAACGGCTAACGTAAAACTTCCAAAAACAGTTGCGAAAGAGCAAATCACTGTTTCCAAAGAAGTGGCGAAAAACGCTGTGAAATAAAATTTTTAGGAGCTTAATCCCGCTTTCCGTTGCAATCTTTTTTGCATCACCTTTTGTTCATAAATTAGAACGAGAAGTCTATGCAAAAAAGGATTTCCACTGCAATCGGGGCTATGGGATTTGTTATCAAAACATTATTTCATCAAAGGTTTGACTAGTACAAAATATAATCAGCCTTGTCAAGGTTCAAAACCTTGACAAGGCTTTTGACTTTAAATAAAATATTTAACGGATGAAAACAAGAAAAGTGAATTTTAAAACAACGGAAAATGAAACTTTTAAAAATGTTTTCATCCGTTTTTTTGTGCTTTGGATTTCGGTTTCAAATATCCATTCACAAACCATAGAAAGACCAAAGGCGCAACCTTATAATATAGAATCAACTTTCGAAAAACTCAAAAAGAAACATCCATTCATCCAACCATTGAATCTTGATTTTCCAAAAAACATCAAAGTTTCAAAAGATGTGGAATACAAAAATTCTGACGGAAGGTCTTTGAAAGCGGACATTTATTATCCCGAAAATTCGTCTCAAAAATATCCCGGAATTATCTTGGTTCACGGCGGTGGCTGGATTTCCGGAAGCAAGGAAAATGAGAGATTTCTCGCTCAGGAATTGGCTTCCAAAGGTTACGTGGCGATGGCAATTAATTACAGTTTGAGCGACGATGCCAAATATCCCATAGCAGTTCAAGATATCGAAGACGCTTTGAAATTCCTCAAAAAACACCGCAAAGAATTTTCGTTAAATCAAAACAAAATCGCAATCGGCGGAAATTCGGCAGGCGCACAACTGGCAACTTTGGTCGGTGTGAAAAATAAAGTTCAAGCCATTGTAAACATAGATGGAATAGTGTCTTTCATCCATCCAGAGTCGGAGGAAGGAACTTATGCGTCGTATTGGTTTGGTGCTTCAAAATCCCAAAATTTCGAACTTTGGAAGGAAGCTTCACCTTTGGAATATGTTGGGAAAAATACGGCTCCAACTATTTTCATCAACAGTTCTCAACCCAGATTTCACGGCGGAAGAGATGATATGATTAAAATTCTCAAATCAAATAAAATCTATTACGAAGTCCACGAAATCAAAGATTCGCCACATTCATTTTGGCTAGTTCAGCCTTGGTTTGATGAGACTTTGGGTTACACTGTCAAGTTTTTGGATAAGGTTTTGAAAAATAAAATTTAATGAGTGTGTGCAATTAATAATAACACTAAAATCAGCAGTCATTTTGTTGTTCCGTAGGAATCTAAACTGTTTTATTTTCAGCGTGTTGAGATTCCTACGGAATGAAAAAAAAAACTGTTAAAAAATAAGTTATTTAAATTCAAGCTTAAAAAATCAATTTATTGATTCCATCTTTGCTCACTTAAAATCAGCGAAATCAAACAAAAACTTTGCGTTTAAAAAAATATGTAAAAATTCAAACGCAAAGATTAAATTGCTGAGAAAATAATTTTAGAAAGCAAAGATTGCAAACAATTTGCTGATGAAGCATTGTGTTAATTCAAGCTTAAAAAAATCAATTTATTGATTCCATCTTTGCTCACTTAAAAATCACCGTAATCAAACAAAAAACTTTGCGTTTAAAACAATTTCAATTTGAAATAAAAATCAATTTTCTGATGAAAAAAATCACTTTCATATTCGTCTTTCTCTTTTCGATTTTAGCAATGTCGCAAAATCCTTACATCACAATTACGGTTGCGCAAGACGAAAGCGGACAATTTACTTCCATCCAAAAAGCGATAAATTCTTTACGAGATTTGGGTCCTGGCGAAGCTTTAATTAAAATAAAATCAGGGATTTACAAAGAAAAAATCGTGATTCCATCTTCCAAACATCAAATCACTCTGGAAGGCGAAAACAAAGAAACCACAATCATCACCAACGATGATTACTCAGGAAAACTGAATCCAGCAACCAATGAAAAACTTACCACTTTCGATTCTTACACCGTTTTGATTGTCGGCGATGACATCAAAATTTCAAATTTGACCATTCAAAATACTTGGTGCAACAAGGGGCAAGCTGTTTCGCTTCACGTGGAAGGTGATAGATTTGTGATGAGAGATTCCAAACTTTTGGGTTGCCAAGATACGCTCTACACGGCCAAAGACAACAGTCGGCAGTATTATGAAAATTGATATATAGAAGGAACTACCGATTTTATTTTTGGTCAGGCAACTGCGGTTTTCAAGAATTGTGAGATTAGAAGTTTGTCAGATTCTTACATCACGGCTTCGGCAACGAGCAAGGAAAATGAGTTTGGATTTGTGTTTTTCGATTGTCATTTGACGGCGAAAGAAGGAGTTTCCAAAGTTTTTCTTGGCAGACCTTGGCGCCCTTTTGCCAAAACAGTTTTCCTTAATACCACGATGGGAAATCACATTTTACCAGAAGGCTGGAACCCTTGGAAAGGCGACAAAATGTTTCCTGAAAAAGAGAAAACCACTCTTTATGCTGAGTTTGGAAGCAAAGGAGAAGGAGCAAATCCAGACAAAAGAGTAGAGTGGTCTCATCAGCTTTCCAAAAAGGAGATAAAAAAATATACCATTGAAAATATCTTCAAGAAAACAACCAGCTGGAATCCTTCAAAATAGATTTGTTGCACAAATAAAAAATGATAAGGATTTCGGAAAATTCATTTTCGAGCACTTTTTTGGTTGTTTTTATGCAATCGATTAACCTAAATTTTGTCCAAAAATTCCAAAAATTCTGTCATTAATTATTCTTTATTAAATTTTTAATTAAACAATCATTTAACGGTTTTGTTCTTTATCTAAAGGGAATTTTAATTTTATATTAATGAAAATTAACATCCAATTAAAAAATAAATTAAAAATTTGTGAGATGATTTGAAAATAATTTTATATTAGAACCAACGATTTGCACATAAAATTGTGTAATCGATTGCATTGAATATTTTTAAATCAACACATAAATTAATTTATCATGAAAAAACTATTATTTTCTTTAATGTTGCAGGGGTTTCTGCAGTAACTTTTAATGCGCAAAATAAATCTTGGGATTTTAAAGATTTTACTGTAGGTGCAATTACAGCTGATGTTACAATCAATGG
>JAGNPP010000030.1 GCA_017989575.1 Chryseobacterium sp. | reverse complement strand
CAATACGAGTACGTTACGGAGAAACAGACCCTATGAAATACGTCTATTATGGCAACTATGCAGAATATTTTGAAGTTGCCAGAGTCGAACTTTTTCGGAGCTTGGGAATGTCTTATGACGAAATCGAAAAAAGGGGAATTTTCTTGCCAGTTTCGGAATATAAAATTAAGTATTTGAAACCAGCACTTTATGACCAACTTTTGGAAATCCGGACTTACGTCAGAAAAATTCCGGGAATCAGAATTGAGTTCGATTATGAAATTTATAACGAAGAAAATGTAAAAATCACAGAAGCTTCCACTACTCTATTTTTTCTCGATTCAGAAACCAATAAAATCGTGAAATGTCCGGATTATTTGATGGAACTGATAGAAAAAAAGTGGAATGTTTAGCAGAGCTTTCTGCTTTGCATGGTTTCAATTTGCCCGTAACTTATAGTTCATAACAGCTTTCTTTTGATTATTTTGACCGGATCGTCCTGCATTCGGCTTTTTTTGTTTAATTTAGGATAAATATTTTCAATAATGAAAGCCGTCAGCTATTTCCTCATCGCAATTTGTTTGGTTTCCTGCATCCGAAGTGATATGGATCTCAAAACCTTGCAAACCATCATCAGCAAAAACAGCTTTACCAACAAGCTAAACGTAAACGACGAGCTGAAATATTACAGGCCGGACGGCGTGCAAGATATTGAGTTTGAAGATTATCTAGATAAAAATGAGGTACTCACAATAGATCAAGGCGATTTCAATCAAGATGGCGAAGATGATTATTTGGCCAATGTGGTGAACAATTTCAACCGAAGTTCCGTGGCGCCTCCACAATTTTTTCCAATTGTCATCACCTTGAAAAATGGAAAATACATCATCTACAAATTAGACAAATTTTATGATGCCAAATCTGCCGGTAAAAAAATAACGATTGATGATAAAGATTACGTTTTGTTTTTCCACAGAGATCCGGAAGATCAAATGAAAATAAAGCAAGATACGTTTAGATTTATCAATAATATTTTGGAACAATACAGTAAAACATCAGAATTAAAATGAAATTAAAAACAATATTTGCGTTCGCCGTCTTACTTTTCATAAGTCAGATTTCGGCACAACAAAAGACCTATTGCAACCCGATTAACATCGATTATGGCTACACGCCTTTCGAAGTTTTTTCAAAGCAAGGAAAACACCGCGCAACGGCTGATCCGGTGATTGTCAATTTTCAGAAAAAACTATTTCTTTTTTCCACCAATCAAGAAGGCTATTGGCATTCTGATGATATGTTGAATTGGAAATTCATCCACAGAAAATTCCTTAGAGATAACAAATACACACACGATCTGAATGCGCCTGCAGTTTGGGCGATGAAAGATACATTGTACGTTTATGGCTCGACTTGGGAACAGGATTTCCCGATTTGGAAAAGTACAAAGCCAACGAAAGATGATTGGAAAATTGCTGTCGATACGTTAAAAGTTGGCGCTTGGGATCCGGCTTTTCATTATGACGAAGACAAAAACAAATTGTACCTCTATTGGGGTTCAAGCAACGAATGGCCACTTTTGGGTACCGAAGTTAAAGTAAAAACAATGCAATCTGAAGGTTTTGTAAAACCAATTTTGAGATTGAAACCAGAAGACCACGGCTGGGAAAGATTTGGAGAATACAACGATAATGTTTTCCTCCAACCATTTGTGGAAGGCGCTTGGGTTACCAAATACAAAGACAAATATTATATGCAATATGGTGCACCAGCAACAGAATTCAGCGGTTATTCGGATGGCGTTTATGTTTCCAAAAATCCATTGGAAGGTTATGAATATCAGCAACATAATCCGTTTTCTTACAAGCCGGGCGGATTTGCCAGAGGTGCTGGTCACGGTGCGACTTTTCAGGATAATTTCAATAATTGGTGGCACGTTTCCACGATTTTCATTTCGACCAAAAACAATTTTGAACGCCGATTGGGAATCTGGCCAACTGGCTTCGACAAAGACGATGTGATGTATACCAACACGGCTTACGGCGATTATCCAACTTTGCTTCCGCAATATGCGCAAGGTAAAGATTTCACGAAAGGATTGTTCCCAGGTTGGATGCTTTTGAATTACAACAAACCAGTTCAGGTTTCCTCAACTTTGGGCGGTTATCAGGCGAATCTTGCGGTGGATGAAGACATCAAAACTTATTGGTCTGCCAAAACAGGAAATTCCGGCGAATGGTTTCAGACGGATTTGGGAGAAGTTTCCACAATCAACGCCATTCAAGTGAATTATGCGGACCAAGATGCGGAGTTTATGGGAAAAACGCTTGGCAAAATGCACCAATACAAAATCTATGGTTCTAATGATGGCAAAAAATGGACAGTGATTGTCGATAAATCTAAAAATCAAACAGACGTTCCTCACGATTACATTGAACTTGAAAAACCTGCAAAAGCAAGATTCCTTAAAATGGAAAACTTGAAAATGCCGACAGGAAAATTTGCGTTGAGCGGATTCCGAGTGTTTGGAAAAGGCGCAGGAACAAAACCTGGAAAAGTTCAAGGCTTTGTTCCATTGCGCGCTGACCCGAAAAAATATGGTGAAAGAAGAAGCATCTGGTTCAAATGGCAACAGAATTCTGACGCTGATGGTTACGTTATCTATTGGGGGAAATCTCCGGATAAATTATATGGAAGCATTATGGTTTACGGTAAAAATGAATACTTTTTCACTGGAGCCGACAGAGTTGATTCTTATTACTTCCAAATTGAGGCTTTTAACTCTAATGGAATTTCGGAGCGAACTGAGGTTGTAAAATCGGAATAAATAATACAATATGATAAAGAATTTTTCCAACCTCTTTCTAGTTTTTGCATTATTCATTTCTTCATCTATTTATGCCCAAAAAGATAGCATAAGAATAAATGTCAATCTTGATAATTTTGCGGATCATTTTTATACAATCAAAATCACTATACCCGATACGAAAAGTGAAGATATTTTGGATATCAAGATACCGGAATGGACACCGGGCTATTATCAAATTTTAAAATTTTCAGATAATGTTCAAAATATAAAAATATCAAATGATAAAAATGAAAATTTAGGTTATGTAAAAATTGACAACAATACTTGGAGGATTGCCACAAACCACTCAAAAACTATTACTTTAGATTATCAAGTCATAGCGAAGGAAGAGTTCATTGCCAAAGCTTACATCGGTGAAAAAAAAGCTTTCCTAAGACCAACAGCTATTTTTATATTTCCTGAAAAATTTTTTGACCGACCAATTTCTTTAACAATTGATAAAAACAAATGGAACAAGATTGCAACAGGTCTTGATAAAAAAGGAAAAAATTATATCGCGAAAGATTTCAATCAATTGTACGATTCCCCGATTTTGGTTGGCGATTTGGAAGAGTTACCGAGTTTTGACATCAATGGAAAAAAACATTACTTCACAGGTATCGATCTTGGAAATTTTGATAAGAAAAAACTGATGGACGACCTTAAGAAAATGATTATTGCAACAACCAGCATTTTCAATGATATTCCATACGAGCATTACAATTTCATTTCAACTGGAAAAGGAAATGGAGGAATCGAACAGACCAATTCAACAGCATTGACCTTTGATGGAAATTCCTTAAATGAAGAAAAAAGCAGACAAAAGACATTGAACTTCCTCACACACGAGTATTTTCATCACTTCAACATAAAAAGAATTAGACCAATAGAAATCGGACCTTTTAATTATTCGGATAAGAACAAAACTAAAACACTTTGGGTCGGCGAAGGACTTTCCGTTTACTATGAAGCTATTGTGTTAAACCGTGCCGGAATCAAATCAAAAGAAACAATGTTGGAAGAATGGAGCCAAATGATCTCCAGCTTTGAAAACAATCCTGCAAAAACCAAACAAACATTGGCAGATTCCAGCTATTACACTTGGGAAGATGGTCCATTTGGAAGAAAAGGAGAAACCATTTCTTTCTACGCCAAAGGACCTTTGGTTGGGATGCTTTTGGATTTGAAAATCAGAGTTTCTTCTAACAATCAACATTCATTGGATGATGTAATGAGGGATTTATATTCGATTTATAAAGACAAAAATAGAGGTTATCTGGAAACAGAACTGAATGACATCATCAGAAAATACGCTGGAAAGGCAACAGACGAAATCCTATCTTACGTATACACACTCGAGCCTATCAATTATCAAAAATATTTTAATGAAGCAGGTTTGGATATTCAAAATACAGATGGAAAATCTTCTGTAACCATCAAAAAGGAATTAAATCCAATACAAATTAAAGTCGTAAAAGACCTTTTTAGATAAGATAAAAAACATTCCGTTTTTTTAATAATAAAAGCTTAGCAATTAATTATTGTTAGGCTTTTTTCATTTAAAAAAGTAAAAAATTAAAGATTTAAAATTTATCAACAATTAAACGATTTTGAAATTTTAATTAATATTCATTAATGAAATTAAAATTTAAAAGAAAAATACTTAACATTACTTCATTAATAAAAATAATTTTATAAATTTATAACTCAATAAGAGAATTAAAAATAAGAATGGAGTTTTTTCTGAAGTCAGAAGACAATGATGACCGAGCGATTTTCATTACCGGAAATTTTAACAAGTGGAATCCACGCGATTCCAAATTTGAATTAGAAAAATTGGACGATAGCAATTATTACATCCAGATTCCCGATGAACAACTGAGTGATGAGATAGAATTTAAATTTACAAAAGGTGGTTGGGAAAATGTAGAAATCGACAAATATGACAGTATTACACCCAACAGAAAAATTAAAAAAGAGAAAAAGAAATCAAATGATACCGTCGAAAAATGGCGACTAAATTGGGGACCGTTCAAAAAGGAATTTTTCCCAACGGTGGAATTGGTAGATGAGGCGTTTTACATTCCTCAGCTTGATAAAACCAGAAAAGTTTGGGCGCTTTTGCCTTACGATTATCACAAATCTGAGAAAACTTATCCCGTGCTTTACCTTCAGGATGCGCAGAATTTGTTTAATGAAGGTTCGGCTTACGGCAATTGGGAAATTGATAAAAAACTGGCGCTTTTGGCGGAATACGGACGTGGTGAACTCATCGTAATCGCTGTGGAACACGGCAACGATGACAGAATCAAGGAATATATTTTTGATAATGATGCCGTTACAAAAGATGCGGAAGGGAAAAAATATTTGAGGTTCATCACAGACACGTTGAAACCTTGTATTGATAAAAATTACCGGACCAAAAAAGACCGTGAAAATACGGGAATTGGTGGAAGTTCTTTGGGCGGTTTGATTAGCATTTATGGTGGGTTTCTTTATCCGGAAGTCTATTCCAAGTTGTTGATTTTTTCGCCGTCGCTTTGGGTAGAACCGGAGAATGATTTTCCGATGATTAGCTTTAGTAACCCTTACAAAATAAAGGTTTATCTGTACGGCGGAAAACAAGAAGGCTCCAGAATGGTCGGAAGAATCAGGCTTTTCGAGAAATCTTTGAAACGTTTGAATGCTCAGAAATTGTTTGATTTTGAAGTAAAAACCAATATCAACGAGCAAGGAACGCATCAGGAATTCTATTGGTCTCAGGAATTTCCAAGAGCTGTAGAATGGCTGTTCATCGATAGTTTGGAAAGCCCTGTGAAAGCCAAAGATGAATTGGATAATGATGTAAAAAACTAAAAACCAACAAGTCCCAGAGGGACGACCAATATTTTAGCATAGGAATTTATTCCTATGAATTTAACGAAAAAACGAAATGAATTGGAATTCAATCCAATGAAAATGATGAAGCATTATGATTAAAATCTACAATAAAAAAGAAACAACCACACAAAATATATTCCTGTTCAGCGAAGACGATTGGGAGCAGGAAAAATCGAATTATCCGAATACAGAACATTTCTTCAACGGAAAAAAAAGCGAAGTTTTCATCAAAACAGATTCTAATGAAATCAACTTTTTCATTGGAATTGGCAAAGATTCAAAAGGTTTTGAAATACAATCTGTGGCGAACAAATTTGCGAATGATTATAAAAAAAATCTGCAGGCTGTTCCGACTTCGGTAGATTCAAAATTAGGATTTGATTTGACAGAAGAATTTGTAAAAGGTCTTTTTTTGGGAACTTACCTCTACCCTTTTGAAAAGTCGCATCCGTTTTGGCAGGAGAATTTTGAACTTCATTTTGAAAATATTTCCGAAGCCGAAGCCAAAGATTTAGCTTTAAAAACCGAAGCCCTTTGCAACGGCCAATTTGCCGGAATGGAATGGCTAAACAAACCTGCGAACCATAAAAAAGTGGACCAAATCTCAGAATTTCTGAAATCAACCTCAGAAAAACACGGCTTGAAATACAAGTCATTGAACCGAGAAGAATCCATCAAAGAAGGTTTGGGCGCTTTTGTGGCAGTCAATCAAGGAAGTTCGCAGGAAGCCGCTTTCACGATTTTGGAATATAAATCTGAAAAAGAAAATGCAAAAACCATCGGCTTGGTTGGAAAATGCGTTTTGTTCGACACAGGCGGAATTTCCATCAAAGCTTCTGCGAATCTGCATTATATGAAAAGTGATATGGGCGGAGCGAGCGCGGTGATTGGCGCTTTGATTACAGCTTCGGAACTCAAACTTCCCGTGAACATCATTGCAATTTTGCCGATTACGGACAATGCCGTTTCGGAAAAAGCGTATTTGCCAAGCGATGTGATTACGGCTTACAACGGAAAAACAATTGAGGTTTTAGACACTGATGCAGAAGGCAGAATGACGCTCGCAGATGGACTTTCATATTTGTCAAAGAATTTTGAAACCGATGTTTTGATTGATTTGGCAACCTTGACAGGAAGTTCAGTCCGAATGTTCGGTTACACTTGTGGCGCCTACTTTTCCAACAATGACGATTTAAAAAAAGCATTGGAAAAGTCCGCAGATAAAACCAATCAGCGACTTTGGAATTTGCCACTTTGGGATGTTTGGAAAGACGATTTCACTTCGGATGTTGCGGATTTTAAAAACATATCAATGAAGCCTTTTGGCGATTGCATTGTTGCGGCAAAGTTCTTGGAACAATTTATAGAAGGTCATCAGAATTGGGCACATTTGGATATCGCTGGCGTTGCTTTTGGAAATGTTGGTTATGCGAAAGATAAGGCGGCGACTGGCTACGGCGTGCAGTTATTGTTGGATTTTATTGAAAATTATAATTAATTATTAGAGTAAACTCAATACTAATCATTAATGAAAATAATAGCAAGCATCATATTTACTTTGATTATGTCTCAAGTAATATTTGGACAATTTGCAATTATTTCTGATAAAGATGGTTTTGTGAACGTGAGAAGTACAGCTAAAATTGAAAACAATATTTCTGATAAACTCGAAAATGGTTTTGTAGTTTATTCTTTTGAACCCAATGGTAACTGGATAAATATCGATTACAAAAAGAAAGGAAAGGAATCAGGTGGCTATATTTATAAAGACAGAATCAAATTTGTAACTGATTTTATTAAGATTCCTCAGAAGTCAAATATCAATGGAATTTTGAAATTAGAAAATGACAAAGTCAAAATTGAAATAATAGAAACAAAATTTATCAAAGAAAATCACAAGCTAACTTTTGTTAAAAACAGCAATAGTTTATTAGATAAAATTGATGGTTCTCAGATTTTTGGAGCTGACGGAAATATCCCAAGACGACAATATAAATCAATAAAAGTAAAGATTGACAAGACGATAATTGAGTTACCAAATATTGCACTGAAAAACCTGTATGAACCCAATTTGGAAAACCATCAGGCAAACTATGACGAGAAAAATGACATCTTGTATATTTCCTCAATGAATAGTGATGGAGCTGGAAGTTATGAAGTCATCTGGGTCATAGAAAAAAACAAATTCAAAGAAAGAATAGAAGCTTACGGATTTTAAAAACTAATCACAAAATAAGAAATCAGACCTCGGGCATCTGACTTCCAACAAAAAATAATGAATATGGAAAAAACGATTGTCTGCATCTCCTGTTATTACAAAGGTTACGACTTTATGGACGAGTGCAAAAAGCTTGGAAACAAAGTCATTCTCATCACGTCAGAAAATTTGAAAGAAAAAAACTGGCCTTGGCACGCGATAGACGAGGTTTATTATATGCCTGAAATCGAAGCCTCGGTTTGGAATCTCGACCATTTGGTGCAAGGTTTTGCTTATTTGATGAAAAACCATCAGATAGATGCCGTGATTGCGTTGGACGATTTCGATGTGGAAAAAGCGGCGATGATTCGTGAAACCTATCGTATTCCGGGAATGGGACAAACGACGCATCGTTATTTCCGAGATAAGCTGGCAATGCGCCAACAGGCAAAAGACAACGGAATCTCCGTACCCGAATTTTCATCCATTTTCAATGATGCAAAATTGCATAAGTTCACGCAGGATGTTCCCGGACCTTGGGTTTTGAAACCACGTTCTGAAGCTTCTGCAAGTGGAATCATCAAAATAAATTCTGCCGAAGAACTTTGGCCGGCGGTGGAAAATCTGGGCGACGAGCGTTTCAAATTTTTGCTGGAAGCCTTCAAACCTGGTGATGTTTACCACGTGGATTGTTTGGTCTACAACAAAGAAATCGTGTTTTCCTGCTTTTCAAAATACCTTTCTCCACCGATGAAAGTGTCTCACGAAGGTGGCGTTTTCCGAACCAAAACTTTAGATAAAAAATCCGAAGAAGCAATTGGTCTGGAGAAAATCAACAAAGAAGTTTTGGATAAATTCGGGATTCAAAATGGTGCTACTCACAGCGAATATATCCGAGGAATTGATGGGCAATACTACTTCTTGGAAACGTCTTCCCGAGTTGGTGGCGCACACATTCCCGATATGGTGGAAGCTGCAACTGGTGTCAACATTTGGAGAGAATGGGCAAAACTAGAAAATGCATTATTGGACGGCGAAAAATATACAGTTGAAGAAACTCAGAAATTATATTCCGGATTGATTGTTTCGTTGGCAAAAGAAAAACATTCAAACACTGATGATTTGAACAATGAACACGTGGAAAAATTCCTACCAATCGATTATCACATCGGAATTGTTTACAAAGCTACAACAGCTGATATCATTGAAGAAAGATTGGACGAAGCAGCTTTAATTGTGACCGAGCAAATCCTAAATATTCTGCCACCAAAAGACAAACCAACGAATTAAATTCAAGGTTCAAAGGTTTGAATTCAAAGTTCAATATTTAATCATTTATCAATTATCATTCATCAATTATATTTAAGGTATGCCTCAAATTACACATACAGACTACTATTCACATATTCTCGGAATGAGCCTTCAGGTAGAAGTTACCGGACATTTTGGAACGCCAGTTATTATGTTCCCGACTTCACAAGGTTCATACACTCAGAACGCAGATTTCCATCTCAACGGAAGTATTTCGCATTTCACAGACAGTGGAAAATTGAAATTATTTAATATTCAAACCATTGATAAATTCAGTTTTTACGATAAGGGAATTTCGCCTTACGAAAGAATCCGGAATTACGAAATGTACGTTCAGTTCTTGGTTCAGGAGTTCATTCCTTATATTCAAAGAACGCATAATACGCATCGTGTCGTAGTGGCGGGCGCAAGTTTCGGTGGTTATCACGCGGCTAATTTCGCTTTCAGATTCCCGGATTTGGTTTCACATCTTTTCTGTCTGTCTGGCGCATTTTCTATCAGAAGTTTTATGGATGGTTACGACGACCAACTGATTTATTTCAATTGTCCAGACGAATTTATCAAGAATGACGAGGCCTGGAAATACAAACATATGCACATCGTTCTCAGCACTTCTGACCGTGACATTTGCCTTGAACCAACAAGAAAAATGGCAGGCATTTTAACATCAAAAGGAATCAACCACTGGTATGATGAAGCAAAATGGATAGACCACGATTGGGTGCTTTGGAGAATGGTGTTTCCTAAATTCATTGGGCGGTTTTTCGGATAAGCTTAAGCTCAAATCAAATTTAAATTAATAAAATAAATATATAAACCTCGGACTTCGGATATCCGTCTTCCGTCATTAAAAAAACAAAAGTTATGGCAAAAAAAATTGGAATTTTATTCGGAATGGAAGACACTTTTCCGTGGGCATTCATTGATAAAGTGAACGAACTTGGGAAAGGCGAATATATCGCAGAACCTGTTCAAATAGATAAGTTGGAACAAGGCGCAGATTACGGTTACGCCGTGATTATCGACAGAATTTCGCAAGACGTTCCATTCTACAGAGCTTATCTTAAAAATGCGGCAGTTAGCGGAACTTATGTTATCAACAATCCATTTTGGTGGAGTGCCGATGAGAAATTCTTCAACAATGCTTTGATGCTGAAAATCGGAATCCCATTGCCGAAAACGGTGTTGCTTCCTTCTTACGAAAGACCGACAAACACGTCTGAAACTTCTTTCAGAAACTTAAAATTCCCGCACGATTGGGATTATATTTTTGACTATGTTGGATTCCCAGCTTATATGAAACCGCACGATGGTGGAGGCTGGAGAAATGTTTACAGAGTGGAAAGTCCAGAAGATATGTGGGCAAAACACGCAGAGACAGAGCAATTGGTAATGATGGTGCAGGAAGAAATCGTTTTTGAAGATTACTATCGCGTGTATTGTTTGGGTAGAAAGTACGTTCACATTATGCCTTACGAACCGAGAAATCCGCATCATTTGAGATATGCAACGACGCATCAAACGGAAGGCGCGGCAAGAGAAAAGTTGCTTAAAACCATCACGGATTATACTTTAAAAATGAATGAAGCCTTGGGTTATGATTTCAACACGGTGGAATTTGCTGTGAGAGACGGAATTCCTTACGCGATTGACTTCTGTAATCCTGCGCCAGATGCAGACAAAAACTCTGTTGGAGAAGAAAACTTTGCTTGGATTGTAGAACATTCTGCAAAATTGGCGATTGAAAAAGCAAAAGATTACAAACCAGGAAAAGTGAATATCAACTGGGGGAAATTTGTAACCAATAAACTTTAAAATTTTATTTGATGACACAATCTGGAACGCAGAATCTTTGCAGCCCGACTTATCTCATCTTTTCTATTTTTTTATTTGAATCGATGAACCACTGCGTTAGGTTTGGGAGCGGAAGGCGGATTAAGCTGCCCAAATTGTATCATTAATAAAGCAACTACTAACTAACTTTAACTAACAAACACAAATAATATGCACAGATTTACGATAGGTGTAGAAGAAGAATATCAAATCATAGACGCCGAAACGCGGGATCTGGTCTCGCACGTTTCCAAAATCATCGAAGGTGGAAAAGCTGTTCTAAGCGAAAACTTAAAACACGAGATGCACGAGTCTGTGGTGGAAATGGAAACTGGCATCTGTGAAAATATCCAACAAGCACGACAAGAATTAACAGACCTCAGAAGACATCTTGTGAAAACTGCGCACGACCAAGGTTTGCGAGTTTCTGGTGGTGGAACACATCCATTTTCACATTGGAAAGACAACCTCATCACAAAAGATGCGAGATACGACAAAATCGTCAGTGATTTGGGCGATGTTGCAAGATCTAATCTAATCTTTGGATTACACGTTCACATCGGGATTCCAGACCGTGAAGAGGGAATTAGAATCCAAAATGTGATGCGCTATTTCTTGCCACACGTTTACGCTTTGTCCACTAATTCACCGTTTTGGGTTGGGAGATTGACAGGTTTTAAATCTTATAGACAAGAAGTTTTTGCCAAATTTCCAAGAACCGGTTTGCCAAGTTATTTCGGTAGCGTTGCAGAATTTGATGCTTATGTGAATCTGATGGTAAAAACCGGAACGATCGACAATGCCAAGAAAATCTGGTGGGATCTTCGCGTTCATCCCTTCTACCCGACTATCGAATTCAGGATTTGCGATATGCCAATGACGATTGACGAAACGGTTTGTTTAGCAGCAATAATGCAATCATTGGTGGCGAAGATCTACAAAATGCACCAGCAAAATACGAGTTACAGAAGTTACAGAAGACTATTATTGACCGAAAATAAATGGCGCGCTTCCAAAGACGGAATCGATGCACATCTGATTGATTTTGGAAAAGAAGCAAGCGTTCCATATCGTGAACTTTTGGAAGAATTACTAGCTTTCATTGATGATGTTGTGGATGACCTAGGCTGCAGAAAAGAAGTAGAATATGCAAGAGAAATTTGCAAAATGGGAACTGGCGCAGACCGACAATTGAAAGTCTTCAACGAAAGTGGCGGTGACCTGAAAAAAGTAGTGGATTATATGATTTATGAGACGGAAAAAGGATTATTTTAATTGATAACTAATGAATCCGATTTTTCATTTAAAATGACCTCAAATTTAAAATTCTTAATTTTGTAGAAAATTTATGAATATGAGTAGAAATGATGTAAGAATTGCACTTTTGGATATGAACAACAACCATCCGAATCAAGGGATGCGTAATATTAAGGAATTATCTCAAGCTTTTCAAGAGCAATCAGACGACAATGTTTCAGTAGAAATCTTCGACGTACGTTATAAAAACGAGATCCCAAATATTGCTGACTTCGATATATTTTTATCTTCAGGAGGTCCGGGAAACCCGCATCGTGAAGGCTATGAATGGGAAAATAAATATACTGATTTCTTAAATCAAATTTGGGAACATAATCAAAATAATGAACAGAAAAAATACGCTTTCTTGGTTTGTCATTCATTCCAATTGGCGGTGATTCATTTTGGAATTGCGAATGTTTGCAAGAGAAAATCCTATTCTTTTGGCGTGATGCCAATCCACAAATCGGAAGACGGCGAGAAAGAATTTTTGTTCAAAAATCTCCCAGACCCTTTCTACGCTGTAGATTCCAGAGGCTACCAATGTATCGAACCAAATCAGGAAAAAATAGATAAATTGGGAATGAAAGTCGTGGCTTTGGAAAAGTATCGTCCAACGGTTCACTTGGAAAGAGCGCTAATGGCTGTTCGTTTTTCTGATGAGATCTTTGGAACTCAGTTCCATCCGGAAGCCGATCCAACAGGATTTGTGAAAAATCTGGAAGACGAAAAAAATAAAACCGCAATGATCGAAACTTTTGGAATGGAGAAATATCTCGAAACCATTGACAGAATGAATGATGAAGACAAGATTGTACTGACGCAAGCGCAAATCATTCCAAGGTTTTTGAAATTCGCTTCAGAAAAAATTGCAAAAAATTTAGCTTACAGTTAATAAAAAAAACACCAAACACAAACTATGATTCCAAAATACAGAACTCAATTTAACAAAGAATTTTCTTCTGAGACTTACAAAAAAACACACGAGCTAATCATAGAGAAATGCGGTCACGAAGCCGCGTTTCGCCTTTCTGAAAGTCCGATTTTCCTCAGCAATGATTTTTGGAATAAGTTGGAAGATGCTTCACAATCTATTATTTCGCAGATCAAAAATATGTCTGATGAAGAGTTGAGCAAAGCGATTCCTGCCAATTGCAACGTTCCGAATGACACCAAGAAGCCACATTTTTTGGCAATCGATTTTGGGATTTGTCAAGATGAAAATGGCGATATCATTCCGCAATTGATAGAATTACAAGCCTTCCCAAGTTTGTTTGGTTTTCAAAGGTTGTTTGAGGAAGTCATTACGGAAGTTTATCCTTTTCTGAATGATTTGAAAAAGTCCTTATCTCAGGAAGAATTTGTTGGAAAATTGAAAGCTGTGATTGTTGGAGACGAGAATCCTGAGAATGTCATCTTATTGGAAATCTATCCTGAAAAGCAAAAGACAGCGGTTGATTTTGTATTGACAGAGCAATTATTGGGAATCAAAACGGTTTGTCTGACGAAAGTTAAAAAAGAAGGTAAAAAATTATTCTACGAAAACGATGGGAAACTGATTCCGATCAATCGGATTTACAATCGAGTGATCTTTGATGAATTGGATAAGATCGAAGGTTTGGAAACCGAATTTGATTTCCGAGAAGATGTGGATGTAGAATGGGTAACGCATCCGAATTGGTTCTTCAAAGTTTCAAAATACATTCTCCCAAAGTTGAAACACGCATTTGTTCCGAAAAGTTATTTTCTTTCTGATTTTCCAGAAAATGAAACGCTTGAAAATTTTGTTTTGAAACCACTTTTCTCGTTCGCAGGAAGTGGTGTCAATCTGAATCCGACTCAAGAAATCATTAATGAAATTAAAGACAAAGAAAATTACATCCTTCAAAGAAAAGTGACTTACGCACCACTTTTTGAGGACATCAACGGCGAATTTTCCAAAGCCGAAATCCGTTTGCTATTTGGTTGGGATCCGAAAAAAGAAAATCCAGAACTTCTTGTCAATCTTGTGAGAATGACCAAAGCGGCGATGGTGAATGTTGATTTCAATAAGAAAGATGCAATTTGGATCGGGAGTTCTATGGCGTTTTTTGGGGAGTAATTTTTTTTAACATCAAATAATATTATCAAATACTAATTTTCCTCTGGCGTATTTTTTGACATAGCTTCTCAAAAAAACTATGTTCCTTACCAGCGATTCATTCGACCTTAAACAAATCCTACTTGGTTCCGAAGAATGGAGTTTCCTTTTGGAAACTGTTCTGAGAACTGGAATTATGTTCTTCATTATCATTTTCGGATTACGGCTTTTGGGGAAAAGAGGTGTGAAACAATTATCCGTTTTTGAACTGGTTGTGATTATCGGATTAGGTTCAGCAGCTGGAGATCCGATGTTTTATAAAGATGTTGGAATTATGCCCGCGTTGGTGGTTTTCACAATGATCATCAGTCTTTACAGCATCATCACTTACATTATCAGCAAAAGTAAAAAGTTCGAAAAATTGGTTGAAGGAAAACCAATT
>JAGNPP010000203.1 GCA_017989575.1 Chryseobacterium sp. | reverse complement strand
GTTGTAGCGCTTGGCTTGCGTGAAGAATGCAAGCAAAAGCTGCCTGCCAGGAGTGGTAGTTCAGTTGGTTAGAATACCGGCCTGTCACGCCGGGGGTCGCGGGTTCGAGTCCCGTCCACTCCGCCAAGAATGGTAAGTCGTTGATCTTCAACGACTTTTCCAGAAAAAGGCTTCATGGATATGTACTGTTTTATGTACTGCCATGAAGCCTTTTTTGTTTTCACGTGGTCAGAAAAACTATGCCCGGTTTCTGATTCCAACCAAGTACCGCTCTCTGTGTGGTGGTCAAAAATTCCTAGTGTTTGCTCTCGGTGCTGGTGAGGGTCATATCGTCAGGAAAAAAGCCAGTACCATAGAAAACTTTATTGTTGAAAAATTACAACAAGGCATTTCAATGGAAATTGACTTTGAGAAGATCAGGCGGTACGAGCTTGATCTCAATCGTGGGATTGCAAAAGCTGATAGTCCAGAAGACCATGAGCGGCTTTTAGAGACTTTAAAACTGCTTCGCAGTGGCAGCACTACACCCACCACACCAGAAGATGCCTTGGCTCGTTTTGAAGGCTTTGACGGTCAAAATTCAGTAACCAGCAGCGCGAAAAATTCCCTTACTCTGTCCGAATTGTTGGACAAGTACATTTTGCTGAAAAAGTTGAAGCCTGCAACTGTCTTGGCTGTCACCAATACAGCCACCGAATTTTCAAAATTTCTTAATAATAAAAAATATATTACGGATGTTCTGATTTCAGACATTACCCGTTATCAAGAATTTTTAGCAGGTGAAAAGAAAAATTCAGCCCGCACAATTGATGGCAAGGTTGGCTATATTAAAACCCTGTTCAACTTTGCAATCAGTCAAGGTTATTTGATTGGAAAAAATCCAGCAGAAGGTAAATCGCTGCTGACGAAAAAACAAAAATCGTCCGGTGGTTATTTGATTTTTGAACTGGATGAGATTAAAAATATTTTCAAAAGTGAATATTTTTACGAGCAAAAAGAACAAGACCCGGATTATTTTTACATTATTTTATTGGGCTTGGTTACTGGCTGTCGTATCAATGAACTGACTTCAATTACAAAAGATCAAGTTAAAACGTCAGAAAATGGCAATCGTTTCTTTGTAATTCGTGACTCTAAAACGGCGGCAGGATTACGAGAAATTCCTGTGCCTGATAAATTATTTGAGTTTGGTTTTCAAAAATTCATTGATAAAAAAACTGGCAATGATCCGATTTTCAAATATGTAAATCGTGCGGGTAAAGGTTCTGGTAATGCAGTTGGAAAAAAATTCGCTCGGCATTTAGAACTGTTAAAAATAAATCGGGGTAAGTTGGTTTTTCATTCGTTGAGAAAATTCATTAATAATTTTCTTATGAAAAAAGACAGTGGTGTCCCATATGAACCACGTTGTCAATTCATGGGCCACGAGATTGAATCCGTGAATGTGGCAACCTATACGGTTGAGTATTCCATTGATGAACTGTCGGAAATCATCAACCCATTTCAAGATAAAATTATTGGACTGATTGACTTGAAAAGTTAATTCAGTCTTCAATGATTTCTGTTGCTACTGACGTAGCAACTCGGTAAAAGAACGGCGAAGCGTTCTCACTAACGTGACATAAATTAAGGGTTGATTTAATATTTGAATTTCGTATGTTGTTCTCAAACAGGAGAATAAAATATGAAGTGGTGGAAATTGGTTGTGAGTTTTATCAAAAAAATTTGGGTAGCTATTTGCAAATTTATGAATACAGAGACTTTGATTACATTTCCTGAACAGACTCCTGCTGATCCATTTTCTGAATTTGATTTATTACGTGGAACCGCATATATTGAGTACATTGCTGGAATGGGGGTATGTATTGCTATTCATGCTGGCGGTCGTATAGCATACATTCCAGATAGCCCTTCTAATAGATCACTGGTCTTGGGTTATATGCCAATTTATGAAAAATATCCAATTTATGATGAGAAAAGTGGGGATGGATTACGCCAAATTGATCCAACAGATGAGGAAATTGAAATAAGAAATGAGAGAAAGAAAAAGTATCCATCATTGAAATATAAATAAAGACACCATCGGGTGTTTTTTTATACCTGCTTTATTTTTGCAGCGCAATAAATGAAGTAGGTGCTCCCAGCCGGGAATGCTTGAAAAGCAAAAAAATACCATATACACAAAGGTGGCGAAGTCAAAGGCTGTTTGGTTTTAAGCCCCTGCTAGGACCTTCGGTAGAACCGCGCTTATGAAACGTAGTGTAATAAGCATAGTCGGTCTCTATGGTATTTTAAATAAACACCATGCCGTTGACTATCAATCATTATTTGCTAATATAAATACATAATAAAAGCAAAAAATGAGAGGTGGAAAATGGAAGGGAGTTATCAGTTTATACACGTGGATTCTTACGGCAGAGAAGGATCAGTTCAATCAAAAACGACCGTAAATAAAAAGGGTATAAGTGTTACTACATCAACGAAGGCGATGAGTGCTCGTGATATTTTGGCTGAACAATGGCGCGAGGATGGTGCTTGTGCCCATATTGAAAATCCACGTAAGCCGGGATTACTTTACGGTATTTCGCCGCTTGAAGTTCTACCAATAATTGATGAGTGGGCAGATCAAACCAAGGATGCCCAAGGTAGAAAATTACGAAAAGATGGGCACTGTGTTTTGATTGGCGTTGCTTCGCTTCCACGTGATATGGAGGACAACTTTCCAGAATTTGCAGAAGATACTTTGATATGGTTGAAAGAAAAATACGGCGATAGATTAAAGAGTGTTGTGGTTCACGATGACGAGGATCACCCTCATTTGCATTTCTCTGTTGTGCCGAATATTGGTGAAAATTTTGAAGATATTCACGAAGGTTTTAAAGCAAGTAAGCAGGCAAAAGCTGAAGGTAAAAAGAAAGGTGAACAAAATCTTTCTTATATTAATGCTATGAGAAATTTTCAGGATGAGTTCAGCAATAAGGTTGCCATGTCTCACGGATTGACCAGGATTGGCCCAGGTCGTAGGCGTCTAACTCGTTCCGAGTGGCATAAAGAAAAACAGCAGGCGCAATATTTTGCTAATGCAAAAAATGTGGCAATGGTGCATGCTAGGAAGGGCTACAAAGCCGGTTTAGCAAAAGCGAAGGTGCAGGCCAAGGAAATTATTTTAAGCGCTCAGAAAGAAGCTCAATCAATTGGTGTAAAAGTTTCCTCTGCATTTACTGGTGCTATTATTGGTTGGCATTCACCTTCTGTGAAAGCAATAGCAACGGCAGAAAAATTAAAAGTTGAGGCCAAAAAGTTGCAGGAAGAAACTAGAAAAAATGCAGAGGCTGCTAAAAAAATAACCGATCAACGTGTTGCAACTGTGGGTAATCAGATTACAGAACAGTTGATTAAAAATAAAAATCTGGAAAATGATTTGAAGGTTGCAGAAGAAAAAATTGTGAGTCTTACTACATTATCAAATTGGTATGAGAAAAAATTTAGTAAAGCGCCAGACAATTTACCGAAGAATAAATAATGGAAAATTTTCGCGTTTTCCTTTTTTATTTACTTCGTAAATAGATACCCACTACGCGATTAATGTTGCTTATGTACAATTAATTATTTTGTACTGGTACTATTAATACAAGTCTTTTCCCTTCTTATGCGTGCCTTCGCTTCGCTCAGTCACTACTAAGAAGGGAAAAGACTCCCTTACCAAATTTTGTAAATTTAGGCAGGTTGTCATTCCCAACTTAGTAGTTGCACCACATATAGGGACAGAAAATAGTTAATCATTTCTGTTTAGTCCATTCACCGTATTAACACAGCTTAAACTTGGTTGGACCATAAGACTCTCAATTGTGGCTTTGTTTAAATCTCATTCTTGCCTACTTTACTATAATAAAATTATAGTTCGCTACCTGCTAAGGGGGATTTACAGTTATGGGCTATCAACCCAATATTTTTAACCTGCCTTCATATTAGCCATTCGCATTAGCAGTTTTCCGAATCGTGAGAATTAACTGACGCATAAAAAAATTGCCTTAACAGTTTCTCGTTAAGGCAGTATTGACATTTTGAATTTATTTCGTAATATTTAACTGCACAGCTTGAGAACTGTTATCTAATCTATATTAAAGAATCTTCGGATTGTCAATAGATTGGACGCAAATAAAAAAAGCCAGTCAAATGACTGGCTTTTTTTATTGAGAATTTAGATTATTTTCCAAACTGCTCTTGAGCTTCTGTTGCGAGTCTACGAAAACTCATAGGGTCTGCAATGTTTGGAATAGGTGCTTGTGGGTTGCCTGCACCAGAAACCACTAATGAGCCGTAATTAAGAATGCGACCAAATAAACCTTGATGAACTTGAATGCTTTCAACTTTGGAAAGATTTAATTCAATTGTACTTCGTTTAATAAATCCAGTTTTAGCCACCACGCGCTTATTTGTTACGGCTAATTCGGTTGATATATAAGTGAAAACCGCACTTAAAATAATTATAATGCCAAGGCCAAACAGTGGAATTGTAATAATACCAATTATTATGGAGGGTACGAGTGCCCAGCCACTAACACGACCTTCAACGATGATCTTCTCATCTTTACCAAGCGTACCCTGTACAAAACTTCCCATTTTCTACTCCCTTTTAAAAACCTTATTTTTAACACACATAGTGCATGGAATTTGACGTAACAACTAGTTTTTATGGGACTACGTTAGACTATGTACCGAAACGTGTACTGTTTTGTGTACCGAAATTCAGCGATGACTTTTCGTAAGTCATTGATTTTAAACAATATTTAACGGAAAGATGGAACAGTCCCGTCCACTCCGCCAGATAAGAAACCGCTGCAGTCGCAAGGCTACAGCGGTTTTTTTGTGTCTTGGTGCGACTAAAACCCCGCAAATTTTCGTTTGCGGGGTTTGTGTTGAATGGGCTTCTAGCGCTTGATGGGTAAGCGTCAATAGCTATTAAATTAATAGCAAAATCTTATTCAACGCGGAGCCAGGCGGATGGCACCGTCCAGGCGAATCACC
>JAGNPP010000202.1 GCA_017989575.1 Chryseobacterium sp. | reverse complement strand
TGTTTTTCCTTTGTTTTTATCTGCGTCTCTTTTTTTGCAGTTCGAAACTGTGTGTCTAATTTGAAAAAAATCTGTTTATTTTCATTTACATTTTTCAATTTTGAGAGTGAATCATATTCTTTGAAAAGTTTTTCCCCGTGTTTGTCATTATTACTTCTAAATTTTGAATTAATTAAAAAAGGAATAATATTAGTTATCAGCACATTATTTTTGGTTTCTTTGGCTTTTTTATAAGAGGTTTCCAGTAATGGAAGCGCTTGCTTGTATTGCTGAAGATAATATAAACTTTTACCTTTCATTAGGTGAGAATTAATAAAATCTGGTTCACTTTTCAATAATTCTTTATTGGCAAGAATTGCATCCGCAATAGAATTAGCCTTTTGATATTGTTTTTTTCGGAGGTACAACTCACAAAGATTCATATTTACTTTTTGAACACCAATAGGATAAGAGGCTTGCGTATAAAGTTCTTTAGACTTTAATAGATAGTCTTCACTTTGTTTTATATTTTTCAATTCGCCATAAGCTGCACCCATATTTAGATTTGAAAGTGCCATAAAATGAAGATGTTTAGCTTTACTGGAATGCTCTTCACCCAATTTATAATAGTCCAAAGCTTTTTTGAATTCTTTTAATGAACTATAATTATTCCCTATATTATTATACGTGATAGCTAAATTCCTATCATCGTTTTTACTAGAAAAATATTTGATATTGCTAAACAGTATTTCATTCGCCTTTTTATAATCAGACCGTTTGGTATATATCAAAGACAAATTCCCGTTAATGGCAGCAACAGAATTTAATTTATTGATTTCCTTATACTTAACAATAGCAGAATTAAAACTATTAATCGCTTCCTCATCTTTTCCATAACCTAAATAAAGGTTTCCAAGATTATAATAAAAATTTGCTATTCTCTTTTTTTCCTTAATCTGTGGCAAAAATTTTCGGGCTTCATTATAATATTCCAATGATTTATTAAAGTTCCCGCCTACATCTTCATAAACCCCAAGATTAATAAGATTGTAAAAAATTCCTCTTTTATCATCAATTTTTTTCGCCAAATTATATGACAACATTGTGTAAACCCTCGCGCTATCCCAATTTTTATCCCAAAAACTTCCGGAAACAGTATTCAGATTATCTACTTTCAATGTATCATCTTTTGATATTTTGATAATCATTTTCAAACTATCAATCTTCTTATTCTGCCCAAAAGCAAAGCAACTCAGTAAAACAAAGAATAGAATTTTTCTCATCATCAGGATTTGTGTTTTTTGTGTTTTATAGTAAGCACTAATATTTTTTACTTCAAATCAAATATCTATTGAGTAAAAGGCATTTTTATAAATAAATAACAACAATTAACCTTTAAAATTAATAAAAACGCAACAATACTTCGCAAAAATTAGAATTATTTTTCACAGATAGCAAGAAAAATCAAATGTTTTCACTCTAAAAAGTAAAATTTAACACATAAATCGTAATTCACAAATTGTAAATTGTACTTATATCTGGAAAATCGTATTTTTGAAAAATTAAATAAAAACTATGAGCGACACCATTCTTTGCCCAAAATGCCAATCCGAATTCACTTACGAACAAGATAACCTGCAGGTTTGTTCCCAATGCTTCTACGAATGGGACCCAGCGGAAGTTTCTACGGAAGGCAAAATTTTCGATTCTCTTGGCAAGGAATTGCAAAACGGAGATTCTGTGATTGTCATCAAAGACCTTCCTGTGAAAGGTGCTCCGAAAGATATCAAAGCTGGAACGAAAGTTAAAAACATTAGATTGAGACCGGAAAGTGACCACAATATCGATTGTAAAATTGATGGTTTTGGATCGATGGCTTTGAAGTCTGAGTTTGTGAGAAAAGCTTAATAAAAAGAAAAAATAAAACACTTCGACTCCGCTCAGTGTGACAAGTTTAATATTAATTGTCAGGCTGAGCGGAGTCGAAGCCTTTTTATATATTGAACAAAAAAAAAGGAAAAATTTGGCAGGGTCGACTTTCAAAGACTTTGATTGCTTGCGCTAATTTCGGTCCTTAGGGGCAGAAAGAGAATTAACCAAAAATTTCCTGATGTATTTTCGTTTAGCAAAATTAGAAATTATTTTCAATTCAACAAACTGAAAATCTATAAGTTATCCATATCTTATCCACAAAATTCAAGATTGACTTTCCCTTGCAGAAATTCATTTGTATAAATAATGATTGACTTATCATTAATCAACAATTTGTTTCTATAATGAGAACCTGCGAAGCGGCTGTCAGAAACGTTTGCTTCTACTCCACTTTCGGCAATTTCAATTTGATGTGGGAAGTAATTGGTTTTCTTTAAATTCAGTTGAGATTTTTCTTCGTCTGTGAAAATATTGACCTCGCCGAGAAGCCTCGCCACATAATCATTGTAAGGATTTTCATAAGTTTCTTTCGGAGAATCATTTTGAATTAATCTTCCCTGTTGCAAAACGACAATTTTGTCTGCCCAAGGCAAAACTTCCTCCAAATTGTGCGTCGAAATTATCAAACTGAGATTATTTTCTTTGACATAATTAAAAAGCTTTTCCCTCAACTCAAATTTTCTGGAAAAATCAAGATTACTGAAAGGCTCATCAAGCAAAAGCATTTTCGGAAGAACCGCCAAAGCTCTTGCAATTGCAACTCTCTGCTGTTGTCCGCCACTCAGATTCTTTGGAATCACTTTCGCAAATTCTGTCAAACCAACGACGTCCAACAATTCTTCTACTTTTTCTTTTTTCTCTTTGAGATTGATATTAGAAATGAATTTTCCAACATTGTCGTAAACCGTTCCGTAAGGCATCAAATCATAATTTTGCGCTACGAATTTCATTTGAGATTCGCCTGGAACGAGATTGCCTTTTGGTCCGAACAGTTTTTCGCCTTCAAACAAAATGTCGCCACTTTGCCAATCTATCAAACCGTAAATCAAACTTAGTAAAGTTGATTTTCCACAGCCACTTTCGCCTACCAAAGCGATAATTTGACCTTCATCCACATTCAGATTAAGATTTTGAAACAATGGTTTATCGGTCTGATAATTGAAATACAGGTTTTTAACTTCTAACAACATCTTGCAAAATTAGTGGTTGAAATCGTAATAATTTTATTATTTTAGCAAAAACACAAATTTAGGCATTATTTAAAAATTTCATTATGAAAAAGACAACTTTAATCTCCGCAATTTTATTGATTTCCGCTTCGGTTTTCATCATTTCTTGTGGAAAAGACAAACCTGTAACCAGCGAATCTAACGATGTTTTGACAACATCTGACGGACAAGTTTATGTTGTGGACACACTTAATAGTAAAGCAGAGTGGAAAGGTTTTAAAGTTGTGAAATCTGATAATACCAGCCACATCGGACATTTAAAATTTGAAAGTGGCGAAGTGACCGTGAAAGAGAACAAATTGGAAAGCGGACAATTCGTGATCGATATGAACTCCATCACCAATGAGGATTTGAAAGAAGCAGAATCTAATGGAAAACTTCTGGGACATCTCAAAAGTGCAGATTTTTTTGACACCGCAAAATTCCCCAATGCTTCTTACGAAATCACAAAAGTTTCGGAAGGACTTGCAGGAAGCGACTACAACACTATTTTGGATGGAAATCTAACTTTGAAAGGTATTACAAAACCTTTCACCTTCAATGCTAATGTAAAAGTGAAAGATGGAGAATTGATGATTGCAACAGAACCCAAAGACATCAACAGAGATGAGTTTGGAATCAAATTTCAAATGCCGACAGCGGAAGGTTTGATTAAAAATGAAATCAACGTTCAGATGAAAGTGAAAGCTAATGAGAAAAAATAACTTGCAGAAACTAGAGACAAGACTTGAGACTCAAGATTAAAAATTGAAATCTGCTTCGCGAAAAGGCAGATTTTTTTATTTTAAAATCGTATTTTTGCACTCTATAATTTATTATAACCAATGCTAGAGAAAATTGATGACCTGCTATTAGAAGTACAAAATTTCCAATCTTCTGCGAAAGATGAGATAGAACAATTCCGTCTCAAATTCAATGGAAAGAAAGGAATTATGAACGATTTCTACGATTCTTTGAAGCAAATTCCCAACGAGCAGAAAAAAGATTTTGGACAGAAGATCAATATCCTGAGAAACGCTATCAACGAAAAACTTGAGGATTTGAAATCTTCGTCGGAAAGTAAAATCATTCTGGAGAAAGAAGATCTTACAAGACCAGGTTTTCCTATGGAATTGGGATCTCGTCATCCAATCAACTTGGTTAAAAATAGAATTATTGAAATCTTCAAATCCATTGGTTTTGCTGTTGCAGACGGCCCTGAGATTGAAGACGATTGGCATAACTTTACCGCATTGAACCTTCCGGAATATCATCCAGCGAGAGATATGCAGGATACGTTTTTCATCGAGCAAAATCCAGATGTTTTGCTGAGAACGCACACTTCGTCCGTTCAAATCCGACATATGGAAAACAACGAACCGCCGATGAGAATTCTTTCTCCAGGAAGAGTTTTCCGTAATGAGGCTGTTTCTTCGCGTTCGCACTGTATTTTCCATCAGATTGAAGGACTTTATATTGATGAAAATGTAAGTTTTGCAGACCTTAAACAAACGATTCAATTCTTCACGACGGAACTTTTCGGAAAATCGAAAATCAGAATGAGACCTTCTTATTTCCCTTTTACAGAGCCAAGTGCGGAGGTTGATGTTTATTGGGGATTGAACTCCGAGACGGATTACAGAATCACAAAAGGAACTGGTTGGTTGGAAATTATGGGGTGTGGAATGGTAGATCCTGCAGTTCTTAAAAACGTGAACATCGACCCGGATAAATTCTCCGGATATGCTTTCGGAATGGGAATAGAGAGAATCGTAATGTTGCTTTACCAAATGAGCGACATCCGCATGTTCTTTGAAAATGACAAAAGAATGCTGGAACAGTTTAAATCATTATAATTAATTATTTTTATGAAATATTAATCCTGTAAAACATTATTTTTACAGGATTTTTTATTATTTTTATAGTAAACTAAATAAAACCACAAA
>JAGNPP010000201.1 GCA_017989575.1 Chryseobacterium sp. | reverse complement strand
ACTTGTTCCTGAATCTCTGGAGAAAGCATTCCTTCCATTGCTTCTTTCACTTCGTCGATGGCTCGGTAGATGATAGAGTATGTTCTGATTTCTACTTCTTCTTTATCTGCAATATCTTTTGCATTCACACTTGCTCTTACGTTGAAACCAATCATAATGGCATCAGACGC
Organism: Chryseobacterium sp.; assembly: GCA_017989575.1. Lineage (GTDB taxonomy): Bacteria > Bacteroidota > Bacteroidia > Flavobacteriales > Weeksellaceae > Epilithonimonas. Next base: position 4,904 of record JAGNPP010000201.1, on the reverse strand, counting down.
TGCAGCTAGCAACACATCAGACTCGGTAATCTGGCCAACACCTTTGTGAAGGATATTAACCTGAATCTCTTCCGTTGATAATCTTTGTAATTGATCTGCCAATGCTTCCACAGATCCATCCACGTCACCTTTCAGGATAATATTCAATTCTTTGAAATCTCCTAGAGCGATACGACGTCCAATCTCATCAAGCGTCAGATGTTTCTTGGTTCTGATAGATTGCTCTCTTTGAAGCTGCTCTCTCTTATTTGCAATAGTTTTCGCTTCTTTCTCATCAGCAAAAACTCGGAATTTATCACCAGCAGTTGGCGCGCCGTCCAAACCTAAAATTGTCACAGGAATTGATGGTCCTGCACTCTCCATAGCTTTTCCACGCTCGTCCAACATCGCTTTCACTTTACCGTGATTTTTACCTGCAAGTACGTAATCTCCAACAGTTAAAGTTCCGTTTTGGACAAGCATTGTTGCAACGTAACCACGACCTTTGTCCAAGGCTGCTTCTATTACAACTCCACTTGCTTGTTTGTTTGGATTTGATTTTAACTCCAACATTTCTGCTTGAAGAAGGACTTTCTCCAACAACAATTCTACATTGTTACCAAACTTAGCCGAGATTTCTTGTGCTTGTACATTTCCACCCCATTCTTCTACTAAGACATTCATTGCAGAAAGTTGCTCTCTGATTTTGTCAGGATTTGCGCCTGCTTTATCCACTTTATTGATAGCGATAATCATTGGAACACCTGCTGCTTGTGCGTGTGCAATGGCTTCTTTTGTTTGTGGCATTACGTCATCATCTGCTGCAACTACGATAATTGCAATATCAGTAACTTGAGCACCTCTGGCTCTCATCGCGGTAAATGCCTCGTGACCTGGTGTATCCAAGAATGTAATTCTCTGTCCACTTTCCAATTTCACATTATAAGCTCCAATGTGCTGAGTGATCCCTCCAGATTCTCCAGCAATTACATTGGTTTTTCTGATATAATCTAGCAATGATGTTTTACCATGATCTACGTGTCCCATCACTGTTACAATTGGTGCTCTTGGCAATAAATCTTCTTCTAAGTCTTCAACATCATCCGCAGCAGCCTCTTCTACATCGGCATCCGCAAATTCAATTTTGTAACCAAATTCGTCTGCTACCAACAACAATGTGTCCGCTTCCAAACGTTGGTTCATTGTCACCATTACACCTAGAGAGAAACATGCAGAGATCACTTCTGTCGCGCTTACATTCATCAAACTAGCCAATTCGCTAACTGTGATAAACTCCGTCACTTTAAGAGTTCTGTCTGCTGCATCAATTTCTTGTTGAAGTTCGTCTTGCTCTCTTCTCCAAGATCTTTTGTCCTTTCTATGTTTAGAACCTTTAGATTTCCCTCCTTTATTCGTCAGTTTTTCTAAAGTTTCTTTGATTTGATTTTTAACCTGCTCATCTGTCAGTTCAACTGGCATTGTACGAGCTTGTCCGCCACGGTTGTTACCGCCTGGACGATTGTTTCCTCCCGGACGGTTGTTATTATTTCCGCCTGGACGGTTGCCACCTTGGCCTGGTGGGCGATTGCCTTGATTGTTACCTTGTCCTGCAGGTCTGTTGCCGCCACCTTGGTTTCCACCTTGGTTGGTATTGGTCTGTCCTGGAACATCTTTGGTAATACGCTTTCTTTTTTTCTTCGCAGCGTTGTTTGAGTTGGCAGAAGGTTTTGGCTTATTGAACTGAGACAAATCGATTTTCTCACCTACAATCTTAGGGCCGTCCAATTTTTGATAAACGGTTTCGATTTTTTGAGGTTCGTCAGATTCTGGAGTCGTGGTTTCCGCTTGAATTGGCACAACTGGCGCTGGCTTTTCTTCCACTTTAGGCTCTGATTTCGGTTCTTCTTTCGCAACCGGTTTTGACTCTTCTTTTGGTTTCTCAGAAACTTTTGGTCTGCCGCTGTCTATTTTAGAAAGATCAATCTTATCTAAAACTTTGAACTCCTGTTTTTCGTCTTTTTTCACAACCTCTACTGGCTGCTCTTCTTTCTTCTCTTCTACTACCGGCTTTGGTGCAGGAGCAACTTCTTCCGCAGGTTTAGCTGCAGGATTCAAGTCGATTTTTCCCAAGATCCTAGTTTCAGGTCTTGCGTTTGATTTGGCTCTTATAACCTCAGGTGCTTTTTCTTCGATCGCTAATTTTTCGTCAGGAACTTTAGAAATCACCACCTCATGAGAAGCTTTTCTCTGTTCTCCATCTTTTCGGAACTCAGCTTCCAATGCAGAAAATGCCTGTTCTTCTAATAGAGCGTTAGGATTACTGTCCACCTCGATCCCTTTTCCCTGCAGATATTCTACAGCTCTTGGGATAGAAATGTTTAGTTCTTTAACGGCTTTATTTAATCTTATTTTTGGCATAAATATAAATTTGCTTTTGGCTTTAGCGTTTTAAGCTTTTGCTTTATTTTTTTCTTTTTATTAAATTTTAGTTCTTCAGCAAATATCCGAATCACCATATTTCATTTTCTTAACCTTCTAATTCTTCTCTTAGAATATTCTTCACATCATCAATTGTTTCTTCTTCAAGATCAACAATTTTCAACAATGCGTCAGTATCTTTATCCAAGACGCTTCTTGCAGTCGTAAGTCCAACTTTTTTGAACTCATCGATGATCCAAGCTTCGATCTCATCCGAGAATTCTCTCAACTCAACATCATCGTCATCAGAAGTTTCTCTGTAAACATCAATTTCATAACCCGTCAACCATGATGCCAACTTGATATTTTGACCTTGTTTACCGATCACTTTAGAAATCTCTTCTACTGGTGTGTACACCAATGCGTAGTTTGACTCCTCGTTTATTTCAATTTTATTGATGATGATATTCCCTAAAGCTCTCTTCACAAAGATCTCAGGATTTTTTGACCATTGAATCACATCGATGTTTTCATTTTTAAGTTCTCTCACCACACCATGGATTCTTGAACCTTTCACTCCAACACACGCTCCAACAGGATCGATTCTATCATCATAAGCATCAACTGCGATTTTCGCTTTCTCACCAGGAATTCTCACTACTTTTTTAAGCATAATTGTTCCATCTTGAATCTCAGGAATCTCAAGCTCCAACAATTCTTCTAAGAACTTCGGTGCCGTTCTGGAAACAATAATCTGTGGTTTTGAACCTCGGAAGTCAACACTTTCCACAATTCCTTTAATGCTTTCTCCTTTTTTGAAAAAGTCAGAAGGGATTTGGTTTTCCTTTGGTAAGATAAACTCATTATCTTCATCATCCAAAAGGATCACGTGTTTGTGACGGATATGGTGAACTTCACCAATAATGATTTGTCCGATTCTGTCTTTGAACTGCTCATACAAAGAAGCGTTGAAATGCTCTTGGATTTTCGTAGCCAAAATTTGCTTCAAAGTCAAGATACTTCTTCTTCCAAGATTTGCAACTTCGATTTCCTGAGTATATTCTTCACCAACTTCGAAAGTGGAATCGATCTTTCTAACTTCAGAGATCTCGATTTCCAAATCATCATCTTCTGACATCTCGTCTTCTACGATAGTTTTATTCAAGAAAATCTGAAAATCCCCTTTGTCAGGATTTACGATCACATCAAAATGGTCATCAGAGTCATATCTTTTTCTAAGAAGAGTCTTAAGAGAATCTTCGATAATAGCCATTAAGTCTATTTTGCTGATATTCTTTATTTCTTTAAAATCACCAAAGGCTTCTATTAAAGCTAAATTATCCATATCCTATATTATATATTGATAAATGATGGTTGATAGTTGATTTTTATCAGAATCAACATCAAATCATCTAATTGTTAAAATTTAATTACTACTAATGCTTTTTTGATGTCGGTATAAGGAATTTCTCTTTCTTCCACTACATCTTCTTTTCCTTTGCCAATCAATTTTGGTTGTCTGTATTCTAATCTCAGAACAATCTTTTCATCATCAACTGATAAAAGCTCACCTTCAATCTTTGTAGAATCCGCAAACATCACCTCTATATCTCGGCCAATGTTTTTTCTAAATTGTCTTGGATATTCCAAAGGCTCACTCAATCCAGATGACATTACCTGCAAACTAAAATCGTGCTCTTCCCTATCCATATTGAACTCAATCGCTCGGCTTGCATCCAGACAATCTTGAAGCGTAACGCCATTGTCTCCATCCAAAATCACTGTAACATCGGACGTTGCAGAGATTTTCAGATCTACTAAAAAAAGATCCGCTCTAGTTTCTAGAAACTCATTAAGCAACCGACTTAATTCTGTTTTAAATTCCATAAATATTACCTCCTAATTACATCTACGAAAAAAGGCATTCTTGCGAAAGCCTTCCCATTTTCCCGTAAATCTTTTGCAAAGATAATTAAATTTATTTTAACAAACAAAAACCTCCAATAGCAATTAGACATAGTTCAAGTTAATTTTCTTATTTTTGCCGAAATTAAAAACTTATTCTCTGTGAATATTACAATTGTCGGAACAGGATATGTTGGTCTTTCCAACGCTGTTTTACTAGCGCAACACCATAATGTAATTGCGTTGGATATTATCCCCGAAAAGGTAGAGATGATCAATAACAGACAGTCTCCTATTGATGATCATGAAATTATAGAATTTCTGAAAACGAAGAATCTCAGCCTAAAAGCAAGTCTTGATAAAGAAGAGGCTTATAAAAATGCTGATTTTGTTATAGTAGCGACACCCACTGATTATGACCCAGCTACAAACTATTTTAATACAAGAAGTGTTGAAAATGTTGTAGAAGAAGTTAAAAAATACAATCCCAAAGCGGTTGTGATTGTAAAATCCACAGTTCCTGTTGGTTTCACGGAAAACTTAAAAAAAGAGTTAAATTTCGATAATATCCTATTTTCTCCAGAGTTTTTGAGAGAAGGAAA
>JAGNPP010000200.1 GCA_017989575.1 Chryseobacterium sp. | reverse complement strand
GTCAAAACTCTTTGGAAACGATTGAAAATCAAATTGAAGAAAAAGAAAAAAATCTCAAACTGATTGAAAAAGAACTTCAAACTTTCAGTCAAAAATTATCTGAAAATAGAAAGAAATTTTCTGGAAATCTGGAAAATCAAGCCAAAGAAATCTTCTCAAAACTCGGTCTTGAAAAAGCCATTTTGAAAATAGATTTAACGGATTCACAATCTTACAATCTTCACGGAAAAAACAATATCCAAATCCTTTTCCAAGCGAATTCTGGTTTTCCATTGAAACCAATCCAAAGCGCAGTTTCCGGCGGAGAACGTTCCCGAGTAATGCTCGCCATCAAAAAAATAATGGCAGAGAATAACGACCTTCCTACATTAATATTAGACGAAATCGACACGGGCGTTTCCGGACGAATTGCCGAAGAAATGGGAAAACTGATGCAGGAAATGTCGCAAGACCTTCAACTCATCGTCATCACGCATCTTGCACAAGTTGCCGCGAAAGGAAACGAGAATTACAAAGTGGTGAAATTTGATGAAAATGCCGTTACCAAAACTACAATTGTCAAGCTTTCAGACGCTGAAAAACTGAACGAAATTGCGCAGTTGATTTCTGGTTCCAAGATTACGGAAGCGGCGATTTCTCAAGCGAAAGAGTTGATTGGATAAATTTTATTTTCAAACATCACAACTATTTCTACAATCAAAAAAATAATTAACTTTGATGTAAATCTCTCTGTTATGGAAACGCTTACCTTACAATACAATCACGCAATCAAGGAAGAACTGTTGAAAGTTTTGGAAAAATTCTCTAAAAAGGATTTGGAAATTATTGATGAGAATCCGAAGTTTGACCAAGTGAGGGAAGAGTTGCACGCAGATTATAAAGCTTATAAAAATGGAGAAACAAAACTCCAAAGCATAGATGATTTTGAAAAAGAAATGAATGCCCTTTTTCCTGAAAAATGAAAATCGAAACTACTACAGAATTTCGAAAAAAGGTAGAAAGACAAATCAGATATATTTCCTTAGACAAACCAAAAGCTGGTAGAAATTTCAAGAATCTAATCTTTTCAGAAATAAAAAAGCTGAAAGAAATACCTTTTAGAAATAAGCAGAGCAAATTTTTTGATCACGAAAATATTAGAGAATTGATTGTAAAAGGATATTCAATTATTTACATCATTGAAATTGATAAGATTGTCGTTTTTGGTTTTCACAAATGGGAAAATACTTTGAATCCTTAATTTAATCTAAGCTTTATTAAGTAATAGCAACGGATCAATATATTCCCGATCATTGCTCAATCTCGGGACTTTATTTTGTCCTCCTAATTTGCCTCGACTCGCCATCCATTCGTAGAAGAGATTCGGTTTTGCGGAATGAATGATTGGAGCTTTCAAAGTGATATCGTTGTATCTTTTAGCTTCGTAATCTGAATTCAGTGTTTTTAGTGCATTATCAAAAATACTTGCAAACTCCTGAAGATCATTAGGCTTTTTTCTGAATTCGAAAATCCATTCGTGACAGCCTTTGCTTTGATTGGTCATAAAAACCGGTGCGCCCGTGTAATCTGAAATGCTGGCATCTAGCTTTTCGCACGCTACTTTAAGGGCAGATTCAACATTATCAATCATCAATTCTTCACCAAATGCATTGATATAATGTTTCGTTCGTCCGGAAATTTTGATTCGATAAGGATTTGCAGATGTGAACTTCACGGTATCGCCTATCAGATAGCGCCAAAGTCCACCGTTTGTGGTAATGACGACGGCATAATTCTTATTAAGTTCAACCTCCGAAATTGAAATTGCATTCCGACTGCCGGCGTGAAAATCTTCCATTGGGATAAATTCGTAGAAAATCCCGTAATCCAACATCAGGAGCATCTCATCGTTTCCTGCCTGATCCTGAATAGCAAAAAATCCTTCGGATGCATTGTAAATCTCGTAATATCTAATTTCCTTACCAATGATTTCTTTATACTGATTTTTATACGGTTTAAAGCTGATTCCGCCGTGGAAGAAAACTTCCAAATTGGGCCAAAGTTCGCCGATATTATTCTTTCCCGTTTCGTTTAACGTTCTTTGAAGCAAAACCATCATCCAGCTTGGAACGCCCGTGAGGCTTCCCACATCTTCGTTTCTGACTTCCGATATAATGGCTTTCATCTTGCTTTCCCACTCGGACATCAGCGAGGTTTTCTTGCAGGGCGTGTTGATAATCTCTACCCAGAAAGGAAGATTCTCTATCAAAATTGCGGAAAGATCTCCAAATTTGGTATTGAAATCCTGGTACATCTCTGCACTACCGCCTAACCTTAGATTTTTGTGCTGAAAAAGTTCGCTTTCGGGATGATTGTTTACATAAATGGAAATCAAATCTTTGCCCGCTTTGTAATGGCAATCTTCCAGACTCTCAGCCGTTATGGGAATATATTTGCTTTTCGCATTGGTAGTTCCTGATGATTTTGCAAATTGCTTTATCACTCCTGGCCAAAAAACGTCTTTCTGACCTTGCCTGGCTTTCTCGATGTAGGGTTCGAAATCTTCGTAAGAAACAATGGGAACTTTCTTTTGGAAATCCTTGTAGTTGGAGATGGTACTGAAGCCGTACTTCTGCCCATACTCCGTATCTTCCGCATAGAACATTTGGGAAAACAACAATCCTTCCTGAGTTTCCCTTGGATATTTTTTGAAATGTTCTATCTGATCTATCCGCTGACGGATAAACCAATTGACGACAGAATTAAAAAGTGCTTTGGTTGCCATTCTTCACAAATATAATAAAATTTGAGAACGGAGAATATGAATTAACAGAAATTAAAAAGCCGCAGGAAAATCCTACGGCTTGTATGCGATATAATAAGTAATTATTACTCTGCAGAAGTTGCTTCAGCTGAAGAATCTGCTCCACCTTCTGTTACTTCTTCATCGTCATCATCCATTGCAGCTGCAGCATTTTTGCTAGCATTTCTAGACATTTTAACAGCAACTACTACTGCATTGTCTGGGTGCATGAAAGAATATTTGTCATTCTTAAGACTTTCTACATAGAACTTGTTTCCAATCTTAAGTGGCGTAATATCCACAACGATTTCGTCTGGCAAGTTAGCTGGGATAGCTTTCACTTTTAGTTTTCTGTAAGTTTGTCTTAGAACACCACCGGCAACAACACCTTTGGAACGACCTGTCACTCTTACTGGAACTTCCATAACTACTGGCTTATCATCAGATAATCTGTAGAAGTCTGCGTGAATGATCTTGTCTGTAATTGGGTGGAACTGAATATCTTGAAGAACTGCAGGAATTACCTGTCCGTCAACCTCAATAGATACCGTGTGTGCTTCGGGAGTATACACCAAACCTTTGAACGCTTTCTCCAATGCAGAGAAGTTCAATGGCTCGCCACCTCCGTAAACAACACAAGGAACTAATTCAGCATCACGTAAAGCTTTAGTAGACTTTTTGCCCACGCTTTCTCTTTTTGTACCTTGAATTGTAATTGATTTCATTTTGTATGAATTATTTTTAAGGGTGCAAAGATATTAATTATTTTTTAAATAATGAACTTCTCACTTATCGATTTGTGCTCGTGCACCATATTCATCACGTCTGCGAATAATTCTGCACAAGAAAGCACTCTAATTTTTGAAGATTTTTCAGTTTTTTGCGGAATAGAATCTGTAACAATCACTTCCAAAAGCTGAGAATTTTCTATATTTTCATAAGCCTTCCCAGAAAGTACACCGTGTGTTGCCATTGCTCTTACAGATTTTGCACCATTCGCCATCAGGATATCGGCGGCTTTGCAAAGTGTTCCTGCAGTATCGATCATATCATCAATAAGAATCACGTTCTTATCTTTCACATCACCAATCAGGAACATCTCTTCTACAACGTTGGCTTTTTTTCTTTCTTTGTAACAGATTACCACATCAGCGCCCAAATGTCCTGCATAATTCTTCGCTCTTTTTGCGCCTCCCATATCTGGTGATGCAATCGTCAAATTATCAAGATTAAGCGATTGAATGTATTTTACAAAAATCGTGGAAGCGTACAAATGATCCACAGGAATCTCGAAGAAACCTTGGATTTGATCTGCGTGCAAATCCATTGTCATAATTCTGGTAGCTCCAGCGGCTGTCAAAAGATTGGCAACCAATTTTGCTCCAATTGGCGCGCGTGGTTTGTCCTTTCTATCTTGTCTTGCCAAGCCGTAGTAAGGAATTACAACAGTGATGTTTTTGGCAGAAGCTCTTTTCGCAGCGTCTATCATTAGTAATAATTCCAAAAGATTATCCGCCGGTGGAAACGTAGATGCAATAAGGAAAACTCTCGCTCCTCTCACAGATTGCTCCAACACAGGCTCGAATTCTCCGTCGCTGAAATGCTGAATATTAATTTGCCCTAATGGCTGCCCATAAGCCTGAGCGATTTTTTCTGCCAACTCGTGGCTGGTTCTGGTAGAAAACAAATAACTTGCTTGATCTGACATTTTTACTTTTTTGCAAATTTAAAAAATAATGAAAAGTTTGAAAGCTTATTTTAAACTTTTCATAAATAGATTTTTATTTTTTCTTAAAATCAGCTTTCAAATGCCTTTCATCATTGAATTTGATAAAAATATCTGAAAACGATTTCATAAAAAAAAGACCAAAACATTTCTGTCTTGGTCTTTCTATTTTCTTAACAATATTCGTCGAAAGCGGCTTGAAGGTTTGCAGCTATTGCGCCTGCAGGATTTCCTTCGATGTGATGTCTTTCCAACATATGCACCAATTCTCCGTCCTTGAAAAGCGCTACAGCTGGCGAACTTGGAGGAAACGGTGCCAGCAATTTTCTTGCTTCTGCCACTGCATCTGTATCAAATCCTGCAAATGCTGTTACCAAATGGTCTGGCTTCTTCTCGCCTGTCAATGAGTACAAAACGCCTGGTCTTGCTGCGCCTGCCGCGCATCCGCAAACTGAATTAATTACTAATAAAGTTGTGCCCGATTGTTTAAGTGCTGAGTCAACTTCTGCTGGTGTTGTAAGGTCTTGGAAACCTTTATCTGTAAGTTCTGCCTTCATTGGCAATACTAAATCTGCTGGATACATATTAATATATATTTT
>JAGNPP010000199.1 GCA_017989575.1 Chryseobacterium sp. | reverse complement strand
CTTCTACCCCAGCCCGACATTTTTCTGGCCGACTTTTCAAGAGAAATACGACGCTTTGGTCCTCCTTCGTTTTAGAAACGCCGACTCAAAAAATCTTCATCGGTGGCGACAGCGGTTATGATTTTCATTTTAAAGAAATCGGAGAAAAATTTGGACCTTTTGATTGGGCCATTCTGGAAAATGGACAATACAATGAAAAGTGGAAATACATTCACAAGTTGCCGGAGGAATTCTCGAAAGTTGTAGAAGATTTGAATGTTAAAAACGTTTTGCCCGTTCACTCTGGGAAATTCTCTCTTGCTCAGCACGCTTGGGACGAGCCTTTACAAAAACTATCCGAAAACAGCAAAGGCAAAAACTTCCGACTTGCAACCCCAATGATTGGTGAAAAAATGAGTTTGAGTGATGGGAATCCGAAGTTTACGGAATGGTGGAAACCTTAAAGTTTTGTTAAAATAAGTTTTATCTTTGTGGAAATTATTAACCACAGATGAGGAAGTTTTATTCTTTAGTTTCATTCTTAGTTTTCATTAGTTTTTTCGCTCAGAAAAAGAATCACGATTTTTCATTTTATGAGAACAAAGGTCAGATTGTAGATCAAAATGGAAAAGCAAATCCTGATGTTAAATATCTTCTCAATTCTCCTGGACTGAATGTTCAAATCAAGAAAAATGGTTTTTCTTATGATGTTTATGAAATTGAAACTAAACAATTAAAAAAGAAGAAATCTAAAGAGAACACAATCTTAGATCAAAGAAAAAAATCATCTGACAAAGAAATTAAATATAAATATCACAGAATTGATATTGACTTTGTTGATTCCAAAAATAATCCAGAAATCGTTGCGGAAGGAAAATCTGATGATTATGAAAATTACTACAATCTTCCGGATAAAAAAGAAGGTGTAAGTTTCGTTCACCGTTATAAAAAAGTTACTTATAAAAACCTTTATGATAATATAGATCTAGTTTTCTTCAAGCCGGAGGATTCTACAAAACCTGTGGAATATAATTTCCTAGTTCATCCTGGCGGAAAGATGTCTGACATCAAAATGAAATTCAATGGAGCCAAAACTAAATTGAAAGACGGGAAACTTTCTATGAATCTAAGATTTGGTGAAATGCAGGAAAACATTCCAAATTCTTGGATTGAGAATGATAGAAAACAAAGTATTGCTGTAAATTATAAAGATCTTGGAAACCAGACTTTTGGATTTGAATCTTCTATTAATAATTCTGATAAAACAATTGTTATCGATCCGGTACCTACAAGGATTTGGGGTAGCTATTTAAGTGGGAATGAAGATATTTATGGTTTAGTAAAGACAGATTTGGAAAATAATGTTTACATATTTGGTACTACTTGGAGTAAAATAAATATAGCTACAGCAGGAGCATATCAGCAAACTATAAAATTTGGAGGTCATACTGACGCCTTCATTACAAAAATCAGTAAAGATGGCTCCACAAAATTGTGGGGAACTTATTACGGAGGAAAGTTTTATGATGAGTTTATGAATGTCGCGTTTGATAATAACTCTAATGTTTATGTCACTGGATTTACTGCTGTTCCTCGAACTCCAACTAGCAATGTGTATGACATTTATGAAAAAATTGCTTTGTTAAAACTTGCTAAAAATGGAACATTAGGCTTTGATAAAATTATTGGTGGAGATGTCAAAGATATTCCTTATGATATATGTTTTAAAAATAATAAACTATACATAGTTGGTGAAACATTGAGTAAAAATGGTCTTGCCACATCAGGAAGTTTTCAGGAAAACAAATTATCTGCTTTAGGTACGGACGGATTTATTGGAAAATTCGACGCAAGTACTGGAAATACAGATTGGATTACCTATTTTGGAGGCAACCACTCCACAAGTTTATATCAAATTTTCAATTCTGACAGTAATTATATCGAGATTTCAGGTGGTAGTAGAGCATCAGATATAGTAACTGTTAATCCTATTAAAGCTACAAATGTATTAGGACAAGCTAATGGATTATATCTAAAATTTTCCGAGAATGGTTCTATATTATATTCGACATATTTTGGGATTGATGGCGTAGATGGTGATTTTATACGTTATACAAGAAGGGTTGGTAGCGATATCTTTTTTAGTGGCGTTACAGAGAAAAGTGGCGTTTATAAGCGAGGTCTTCTTTATAAAATTAATACAGACACAAACACAATTATAAGTCGAAAGGAATATCAAATATTTGATACTTTACAACATACTTCATTCGTGGATACTAAAGGAAATGTGCTTGTTTCAGGAATGGTAGACAGCTCAGCTAGCTGGCTATCACAAATAGGAACACCAGATGCTTTTTTACCAAATTCTGTCAATAATGCTGGAACGTATGCGATAAAATATGATTCTGATTTAAATAAAATATGGGGTACATTTTACTGGGGTTCACAGTTGGGTGAAATTACTAGTGACAGTGAGGATAATCTCTATTTTTATGGTATGGCAAGTGGATATACACCAAATGTTGCTACACCTGGATCTTTTCAAGAAACTGCTAGTTCTGTTTACAATGGAATGTACATCGCAAAATTCAAAGACTGCTCGTCTTTTGCACAATTGACTTCTAACTCACCAATATGCGAAGGGAAAGAAATTCAACTTCGAGCTACTGGAGGTGCAAGCTATGATTGGACAGGGCCAAACGGATTTACATCTAAACTTCAAAATCCTACAATTCCAAGCGCAACTTTAAACGCATCTGGAACTTATACCTGTGCAGTAACCGGAACTGGTGGTTGTGACACTTCTGCATCAATTACTATCGTTGTGGGCGACACCACAAAACCAATACCCGACAAACCACTGCTTACAAAGATTACAGGCAATTGTAAAACCGTAATAACAGAAATTCCAACCGCAACAGACAATTGCAAAGGTCAAATTTTAGGAACAACTACAGATCCACTATCCTATCAACTTCCTGGCAATTACGTAATCACTTGGAAATATGATGACGGTAATGCAAATATCACAACTCAAACCCAACAAGTAGAAATCACTGCGCAACCACTTCCAACTTGGAACTCTTCACAAGTTTTCTGTAAAATCGACAAACCAAAAATATCCGATATTACAGTCACGGCAAACAATCCAAAATGGTATAACGCGAACGGAAATGTAATTGCCAATCTTTCTCAAGAACTAACTGACAACACAAAATATTATGTAACTCAGAACTCCAGTGGTTGCGAAAGTGGAAAGACAGAAATTTTAATCAAATTATCAGACGCAACTCCACCAACTGGAAATACGCTTCAGGATTTTTGTTCAGCTTCCAATCCAACTTTGAAAGATGTTGTGGTTACAGGAACTGTTATAAAGTGGTACAGCAGTCTTGGAATTTTGCTTCCAGAAACTACAGCTTTGCAAAATGGCGAAACGTATTTCGCAACTCAAACGGTAAATGGTTGCGAAAGCACTCAGAAGCTAGCCATAAAAGTAAATGTAGTTACCAATTATCTTTCCGCAATTGACTTCTCAGATCGTTTTTGTAATGATACTACGGCTGATTTTAAGATCATCAATATTGATAATTACAGAAAGGAACTCATTACAAATCCTCAAGATTACACTTTCGAAATTAGAAATAGCAAAGGTGAATTGGAAACAGGAGATACCAATCTAAATGTTGGAACTAATATTTTCGATGTTAAAATCACCTTTTCTCTTGGTTGTTTTCAGTTTGTGAAATTGAATTTGACATTAGACGAAAAACCAAAAGTCAATCTACCAGCTGATGCAGAATTTTGTGATAATGTTGGTACGCCTCTACAAGTTGAGTTTGCAAGTGGATACAGTTATTTATGGAATACGGGTGAAACTTCAAACAGCATCATTGCTGACAAAGAGCAAACTTACACCGTTATAGTTACGACGCTGGCTGGATGTGTGAATACCGCAAGCACAATTGTCAAAAAAGCGAAACTGGCGGAGATTCAGAATATTGTGATTACGAATAATTCGGCGATGATCGTGATGTCTGTGGCTGGAGAATATCTTTACTCATTAGATCGATTCAACTGGCAGATTTCTAATAAATTTGAGAATCTGAACAATGGAAATTACACCGTTTTTGTGAAAACAAAATTGGGTTGCGATCTCGGTTCAAAATCTTTTACGATTTTTTCTCTTAGCAATATCTTCTCTCCAAATGGCGACGGAATCAATGATACGTGGAAAATATCCGGAATAGAAAATTATCCAAACTCGGAAATCAAAATATTTGATAGACAAGGAAAAATGGTTGTAAATCAAATCACAAAAGGAGAAGCTTTCGAATGGAACGGCGAATCCAACGGACGAAAACTCCCAACAGACAACTATTGGTATCAAATCAAATTATCAGACGGAAGAATCTTGGAAGGCTACGTGGTCATCAAAAATAGAAATTAAACAAAAGAAATTATGCAAGAATTAAACGACCTGGAGTTATCCTTATTAGAAGGTTTAACCGCAAAATATCCACAACTTCAATCTCATATTCCATTCCTAAAAGTATCGCAAAGAAAAGCGACTGGAGAAGGTTTGAACGTCACTCTTGAATATGTTGATTTTAATAATGAATTTGATGACACCAACGCTTTGTTCAGCAACGGCGAAAATATTGAAATCAAAGGTTTAAAGGAAGGTTTGAGCTACGTCATCGATGTGACAATGGGACAAATCACTTCCATTGAATTTTCTACTTACAATGAAAAATGGGACGGGAAAATCTCTGAATTCAAGATTGTAAAACTGGAATAATTTTATTCAAAAAATCAAAACAAAAAAAGGATGAGCAAAACACTCATCCTTTTTAATTTTATAAAACTTTTGTACAGTTTATTTCGTTGTAGTCACTACGTTTCCTTTTAGCCAGTTGCTGTGGAATTTGCAGTCCTTGTATTTGTCATCAAGTGAGATAAAGATGGATGGGATTTTTGCATTCACCCATTTCTCAACAATTTCGTTTTTCTTTTTGTTGAGCGCCATTTCCTTCACTCTTTCGTAATCTGTAGAAAGTTCCAGCTGGTGCGCATCAATGATTTCATTAACCTGAATGATGCTCATCATTTTTCTTTTTTGCTGATCTTCCTG
>JAGNPP010000198.1 GCA_017989575.1 Chryseobacterium sp. | reverse complement strand
CAAAATTTGATTCGAAATTCAGGGAAATTTTCAATCGAAATTCGAAAAAATTTCAAAGAAAAATCAGACAAAATTCAAAAAAAATTAATTGTAAAAAATAGAAATTTTTGCTTCAGAAAAGAAAAAAATATCAAATGGAAAATGATCAAATAAAACAATTTGTACAGCAAATTTCAAGAGAACAAGAAAAGAAAATTGCACAGGAAAAACGAAGAAATTACTTCAAAGAAATTGGCAGAAAAGGTGGGTTGAAAAAGAAGACTTCCAACCAATTCACCAAAGTGGTTTCGACGAGATTGACCCAAAAAGAGTTTGATGAAGCCATACAAGAAGCGAAGCGATACAATCTCAAATTTTCAAAATATACTCGACTAAAAATTACAAATGGCGAACTAAGGATAAAAGAGTTTGTGGATGACAAAACTTTGCTCGAATATGGAAATAACTTCATCAGAATAAAAAATATGTTTCGGCGCAGTGAGTTTTCACAATTGGATCACACCAAAGTGATTCTAAGAGAAGTTGAAATTGTTACGAAACTGATTTACGATTATCTCTACAATAAAATGAACGCAAGAACGGAAGCGGAATTTCAAGAAGATGAATAACAGTGCAACCACAAGACGAATTTCCAAAATCGCTGTGGAATACAACGGAAACGACAAAGGAACTGCGGAGATGGTTTACGGCAATAATCTTTTGAGCGAGGATCCCGAAATACAATTCAAGGAAATGAAAGCAGTCGCCAACAGAAATAAAAATGTAAAAAATTGGGCATTAACAGGATATATCTCTCCGGAGAAATCTATTGGCGATAAGCTGACAAATGAAGAACTGACTGATTTAGCCTTGAGAGCATTAAAAAAAGTCGGAGTTACGGATGATAATCAAATTCGTTTGGATATTCATTCTTCCACGAAGCAAAAGCACATTCACTTCATTGTAAACCGAGTGAACACTTTTGGCGAGAACACGATTACCGCACACAAAATCGGAGAAAACTTTGGTAAAGCAGTCCGAGAAGTTTGTCAGAAACTGAATCTGAAAACAGATATCGAGATTGGAAAAGAGAAGAAACAGATGATGTATTATGCTTTGACAAACTCTTTGAAATACGCTAAAAACTTCGATGATCTTGTAATGAAAATGCATCTAAAAGGTTATCGAGTAACACTTTCACAAAATGTGAAAGACGGAATTTCGGGAATGCGGATTGTGCGATATGAAGACATCAACTACCAAACCGTACGACAATACAAACCCGGCTATAAACTTTCAGAAATTACCAACAAACTGAAAATTGCAGATATCAAGACAACTTTGAATTCCAACTTCGAGAGGGCTGAACATATTCAAACCTTGCTTGAGCAAATGCGAGAAAATGAAGAAACGGAAATTTCAAGAACCAATATCTCCAAAGAGATTGGAAAAACGGTTGATGAGTTTTTAAAACCAACGTACACCGCTCCCGACGATGAATTATTAAAACGAAAAAAACGAAAATTTAGATAAAATGGAACATCAAAACACAGCACCAAACGAACCACAAATCGATATTTATGAACTGCTGAAAAAGGTGGTTGAAACAAATGAAGAAAGCATTAAATCTGCTAATCAAGCAGAGACAATTCATTTAGAAGCACGTAATTTTTATCAATCTGCACAGAATGCGATTATTGGTTCAACCAATATGATGCAGAAAGCGATTCAGTTTGTTAGAACAGAACTTGATTCTATTTGGGATTACAAAACATCAATTCCTGAAAGCATTCCTGCGCATCTGTCGGAAACCACGGTCAACTTTTTTGAAAGAATTGAAAAACACATCAAATTTATTTTTCCAGGAAGCATCGGTATTTTGTCCTTGGCGGGAATTATTACATTTGGTTCTGGACATATTGCATTCAAATGGTACTCCGAAAGCATCCGAGCCAAAAGTGAAATTCGGCAGGAAATTTTGGATGAAATCAAGAAAGATGGAAAAGTTATTTTCGAAATCAGAGACTATGACCAATTGAAGTATAATACAGATTTAATGAACAAATGGATGAAGAAGAATCCAAAAGATGGTGAGAAATTTATGAAATTTAAGGAGGGGTTTGAGAGTAAATAACTTCGCCAAAGTTTTATTATCTTTACAAAACATTGACGCACTGCTAAGCTTGGCAACGAGTATTGAATGAGAACAAAAGTTCTCATTCTTTTTTTGCTTTAATTTAAGTATTAGAATTCCCCATAATCATTTTGTTTTATTTGATTTTCCTCTTTTTTCTTTCGTTAGCAATTTGTAATTTTGTAATTTTGAGCATTTTTATGAACTAAAAAATACAAATTTTGCCCAAAAAATCATTTGATAATCTAAGAATAAAAATATAGTTGCATATGAATAGAGAATTATGGGTTATAGCATTAGCCTCATCATTTATTATTGGCTTTGCTATTTATTACGAAACAATAATTTCTAAAACAAAGGATCCATCCTCCCGTAAATTTGTTAATTATTATCAATTAGAAAGTATGCCGGGTACATTCGTTACAATCGGATTGTTGGGAACTTGTATAGGAATTGTTTTAGGTTTATTTGGTTTTAATACCGATACTGCACATATCAAAAGTAGTGTAAATGAATTGTTAGAAGGTTTACGTCTTGCATTTATTGTTACTATATTGGGACTCATATTTTCTTTGATTTACAAAAGAAGAGTAAATCATATTCTTAATAAATTTGGTGATATTCAGCCTCCAGATTCGCCAGAATTCTTGGAAATGAAGCAAACAAACATCCATTTGGCTGACCTAACTAGAGGTATTTCAGCTTTGAATAGAGCTTTTTCTGATGATTTAATTTCAAAAATTCAAGAATCAAACAAAAAATTGGCAGATAATCTTTCAAAATTTGGTAAAAATTTAGCAACCTCTAACCATGATGCGTTAATCGAAGCTCTTCAAGAAGTTATTGAAGATTTAAATTCAGGATTCAGAGATACTCTTGGATTATTGGTTAAACAGAATTTTTCAGAATTAACAAATTCCATTGAAAGTTTAAATAATTGGCAGAAGGAAAACAAAGCTTATATCGAGAATTTTGCTGCACGTTATGAAAAAATTGTTCAGCATACCGACGACATGAATACTAACCTTGAAAAAATCGTCATGACAAATGCAAATCTTTTAGCACAGGATAGTAAATTGTATGATATTATTGAAGCATTAAATTCGGTGATGGTCGATGATGTGAAATTTAAAGAAATTACTTCAAATCTCAACAATGCATCAACCAATATGAGTATATCAGTCGTTGAGTTTAAGAAAGAATTAGAAGAAACAAGAAGACAGTTAACCGCAGTAGCGAATTTGAGAGTAAATATTGAATTGCTAAATGCGAAACTTGCGGAATTAAAGAATATAGATGTAGATGAAGAGCGATTATATATGCAAGGCATAAAACAAACAATGGCTTCAATGGACGAAATGTTTAAACGTCATTACGAAGCAATTCCAAAGATTGTTCAGAATAACATTAAAGCAATTGCAAATGGCTAGACCAAGAACTAAAAGCGATACCAATTTTATTGCATATTCTGATATTATGACTTGTTTAGCTGTAATATTTTTATTTATAGCAGTTGCATATATTCTTGAAGGACTTTCAGACAAAATAATAAAAGATGATATTTACAATGCAATCGGTGAAGATTTGAAGGCTGACTTTAGAAGTAAAAATGTTAAACTAGATAAAGATATGTCACTTAAATTTCTTCAAGATTCAATTAACAAGAATGATGAGCTTTTCGAAATTGGTTCCGCAGAAATGACACCTTCTTTTAAAGCCAAAGTTTCTGAGATTTGGCCAAAGTATCAGCAGATCATTTTAAATAAAAAAAATCTACCTTATATTAGTGAAATTAGGATTGAAGGGCATACCGATACTATTGCTCCAAAGAAAGATCAAAGAGAAAGTTATTTATATAATCTGAGCTTATCCTCTGCTAGAGCACAAAATGTTCTAGAATATGTTCGAAATTTGGACTCATATAAAAACCTAGATTCTGAAAAGCGTAATAGACTAGATTTTCTTTTAACTGCCAATGGAATGTCATTTTCAAGGGCTTTGAACAGTAAAGGTGAAGTATCTTCTCTTAGCAAAAATGATCAATCAATAGATTTGAACAAATCTCGACGCGTTGAATTTAGGATAAATACCTCAAACGAAGAACTGCAAAAAAGCCTTTCCACAAAATGATTTACGATTTCACAAAAGGAGTATCAGCGCTATATTTTTCAACATTATTAAATGTCGAATATAATTTTGATTTTTCTGAATTTGAACTTTCCCAAAAGGACTTAGATTATGATGAAATTGGTTACTTCCAGCGTTCCAAAAAGAATGGATTTACTCGTTTAGGAATTTTTCTTCCTGAATACAACGACGAGAAATACGGTTCAAATCCAGCTCTGCATATCTTTAATTGCGATACTACTGAAGATTTATCAAGAAGGATGCGAGTTACACTTTCTTCCCACAATAATTTTTATTCCAGAGATCAACATAAAACTGTAAGTACGACTTTGGAAATTTGTAGAAAGTGTGCTCGAAATCTTAGGAGAAAATACAATCTAAAATTGGGTACAAATTCGTTTAATAATTTTATTCTTGCGCTAGAAGAGAGCGAAAGAACAAAACAAAAAATAACTGATAGTCGCGGTTACATTCTCAATTGGCAGCAGGTTTCGTATTGTTTTAGAGATTCTAAGGGCTTTAAATGTGAAAAATGTGGTTTCGGTGTGACTGATGAAAAGGACAAAAAGTATCTTCATACTCATCATATTAATCGAGATAAAACCAATAATCATCGGAATAATTTACAATGTTTGTGTGTGAAATGTCATTCGGAAGTTGACGAGTATCACCGAAACAAATTTGCTTTAGACGGGCTAGCTCAGTTAATTGCTTTTAGTGAATTCAAAGAAAAACATAACAAAAAAGTTTCATAGTAACTAAACCAAACACAAAATGATATTATCCAAAGAACTTTTGATAGAACTCCAGAAAAGGCTCAAGATTGGAAATCGGAGGGGTGTTCATTTAAATGCCATTCCAAAGAATTCATCATA
>JAGNPP010000029.1 GCA_017989575.1 Chryseobacterium sp. | reverse complement strand
TGTCATTTTGGTTTTGTCTTATTTTGATGTAGGCTTTTGGGATTGGATGTTGATGGTTTTTATTTTAGTTGGAATCGATTTGATAGCATTAATCAATTTTTTCTTTATTAAAACTAAAATCAAAGATGAAGAACTGATTGTAAGCGTCATCTATAATGTGTTTAGAATTAATATTTTTAAAATCACGAAAATCAGAATTGGAGAAACAATGTGGAGCGGTTTTCATAAATGTGGAACTGCAACGGGCGGACTGATTATTTTTTCTAAATTTACATCACGCCGCAAAATCAGGATGAATTTTTGAAGGAATTGCTGAAAGTGAATAGTCATATCATTATTGAAGATGTCAGAAAATAGTTGATGGTTGTTGGTTGAAAGTGGATGGAAATTGACATTTAAAAGACAAACGTTCAACTTTGCGAAGCTGCAGCCCGACTTGAGCGGAAATCCTTTTTTGCTTCTTCTCAGTTTCTATTGAACTGGAAAATTTCTGCAAAAAAGATTGGGAGCGGAAGGCGGAAAAGCTGCCCAAATAAAATTTAATTATAATCATTAATCAATTATCATTCATCATTTATGAACACAAGAGAGGAAAAAATGGAGGCTTTTGGAAGGCTTCTCGATATAATGGATGATTTGCGGGAAAAATGCCCTTGGGACAGGAAGCAGACTTTGGAAAGTTTGCGCCATCTGACGCTTGAGGAAACTTACGAATTGTCTGACGCGATTTTGAATAATGACCTTTTGGAGATCAAAAAAGAGATTGGCGATGTTCTTCTGCATTTGGTTTTCTATGCGAAAATCGGGTCGGAGAAAGAGAGTTTTGATATGGCTGATGTCATCAATTCTTTGAATGAAAAATTGATTTTTCGTCATCCACATATTTATGGCGACGCTGTTGCGGAAGATGAGGAAGCGGTGAAGCAAAATTGGGAAAAGCTGAAACTGAAGGAAGGAAATAAGTCAGTGTTGGAAGGTGTTCCGAAGAGTTTGCCGCCGATTATCAAGGCTTACAGGATTCAGGATAAAGTGAAGGGAATTGGTTTTGAGTTTAA
Organism: Chryseobacterium sp.; assembly: GCA_017989575.1. Taxonomy (GTDB): domain Bacteria; phylum Bacteroidota; class Bacteroidia; order Flavobacteriales; family Weeksellaceae; genus Epilithonimonas. Next base: position 14,159 of record JAGNPP010000029.1, on the reverse strand, counting down.
TTCTGCGGAAGATGCTTGGGCGAAAGTGGAAGAGGAGCTGGAGGAATTTCACGCGGAAACCGAGGCTGATAAAAAAGAGCAGGAATTGGGCGATGTCTTTTTTTCTTTGATTAATTATGCGAGAATTTCTGGCTTGAATGCAGATACGGCTTTGGAAAAAACAAACTCGAAATTCATTTCCAGATTTCAGAAAATGGAGGAGATTGCAAAAGTGAAAAATCTAAATCTTTCTGATTTGAATCTTGCGGAAATGGATGAGCTTTGGGAAGAGGCCAAGGTTTTTGAAAAATAAAACATTACGGTTTTATTTAATTTGTATATTTGGTTTAATTAAATTTTTAAAACACATCAAACTATGAAAGGTAAAGGTTGTATTGTAGTAGCCGTAATTTTAGGATTAATAGCGCTAGTCGTTTTCTGGGTAGCAGGTAGGTATAATCCTATGGTTCAGGCGAATAACGACGTTCTGGAAAAATGGGCAAATGTAGAAACGGTTTATCAAAAACGTGCGAACTTGATTCCTAACTTGGAAAGAACTGTAAAATCGTATGCAAAATTTGAGCAGGAAACTCTCACGCAAGTTGTAGAAGCAAGATCCAAAGCAACTGCTGTCAATGTAGATCCTACAAATATGACAGAAGCTGATATGGCAAAATTCCAACAAGCGCAAGGGCAATTGAGTGGAGCATTAGGAAAATTGCTAATGGTTGTAGAAAAATATCCTGATTTAAAAGCAGATCAACAATACATTAATTTTCAGAGAGAATACACAGCGATTGAGAACAGCATCCGTTCAGAAACTGTTTATTACAACGGTTCCGTGACAGCTTTCAACAATCTTGTGGAAACTTTTCCGGGAAATATCGTAGCAGCATTCTTTCCAAAATTTAAAACGAAACCAACGTTCAAAGCAACAGAAGGATCAGCAAACGCACCTAGTGTTTTCTCAGAATAATGAATCACTTTCTTACAAATACAGAGATGGCTTCCCTCGTGGAAGCCATCAAATTAGCTGAAGACCACTCTTCCGGTGAGATTCGTGTGCACATAGATTCTACGGGTTTAGATAACTTTGCGAAAAAAGCTTTCAGTATTTTCCAATCTTTGGAAATGCACAATACCAAGGAGAGAAATGCTGTTTTGTTCTATGTGAATTTTGAACAGCATTATCTCACAATTATCGGCGACGAAGGCATTCATAAAAAAGTGAAACAATCTTTTTGGGACACGCTTCACGATGAGATCACAGCTGAATTTGCTAAAGAAAATTACCACAACGGACTAAAAGAAGCTATCCTGAAAACAGGCTTCGAACTGAAAAAATATTTCCCTTTCGAAGGGGAAAATATCAATGAACTACCCAATGATCTCAGCTTCTCTTAAACGATATATTTTCGCATTATTCTTAGTTTTTGGATTATTTTCCAAAGCTCAGTTGGTGCCGGAAAAACCTGCCGTTTTGTATCCTGTTTATGATAAAGCAGGATTACTCTCGGAATCTGAAAAAGATGCGCTGAATCAAAAATTAATCAAATTCTCCGATTCTACTTCTACAGAAATCGAGGTCATTATTCTTCCGACCACAAGTGGCGAAGATGTCAATTACCTAGCAACAATGTATGGCGAGAAATGGGGAATCGGACAAAAAGGTGTTGACAATGGTGTCGTTTTCCTGATTGCGACTGAAGATAGAACAATGTCCATCCAACAAGGTCGTGCCGTTGAGCAATATTTGACAGCTTCTGTGGCTGGTCAGATTTTGGATTATCTTGTGACGCCAAGTTTCAAAAAAGGAGAATGGTACAACGGAATAGATCGAGGAACTTCTGCAATAATGGAAGCCGTCCAAGGGAAATTCAAACCGATTGCAAAAAAGAAAAATAGCGAAGGCGGCATCAGTATTGGTAGTATTGTTCTGATTGTCATTATCATCATCATTCTGATAAGCATTATGAATGGTAACAACCGAGGAAATGACGACGATGATGATTACACACTTTCCCGAAAAGGAAACCGAAGATACCGAGGCGGATTCTTCCCATTCCCAGGCAGTTTTGGCGGTGGCGGATTTGGAGGTGGAAGCAGTGGCGGCGGTTTCGGAGGCTTTGGCGGCGGCGGAAGTTTCGGCGGCGGCGGTGCTTCTGGTGGCTGGTAGATTACATTAATAAAAATTTAAAGTCAAAATTCAATTGAGTTTTGACTTTTTTTATCTCCAAAAATTCCAAACTTTTCCGTCAAAAACAGCAACAGATTTTGATGCTGTATCATAACAGATCATTCCAGGATAGGGACTTCTGACATTGGTTTGAGGTGAAGCAATTCTAGGCAAGACCAACGCTTTGTCTGTCGCTTCCAAAATCAAAACGCCACTCGCAGAGGACGTGTTGCTCCCGATGATAACACCATTTCCTACTTCGGGACTTGAGTTCTGTGCAACTTTTGATAGATCGCCGGGACTGCTCATATTGACCCAAGTATTGTTTTGTCTCATTTTTACCTGCAGGTCAGCTTTGTTTACTACAAAAGTACCGTTGGCAGGATTTGCAGGCAGACTCGTGACTGCAGAAAGGATGATTCCGTTTGTGGTTCCGGTGGCAAAATCCAAAATGGCACCTGTATTATTAGGCGACTTGCTAATGGCAACTTGTGATTGGTAATGTCCGGAAAATATGAAAATCGAAATTATTGGTAAGGCTTTCTTCATAATCAGTCAATACAGATTCTTTGGATGCAACGCCAAATGGATCCGTTATAAAGTTTTATACAATTATCTGCTGTGTCGTAAATTAGCATTCCTTCTACTCGGTTTGCTACGGGAATGGCTGCCGCGGTCGTTCGGGTGATTACCAATCCTTTATTTTGAGATTCCAAAGCGATGAAGCCGTTGGGAATGTTTTGTGGCCAGTTATCAGCGGTAGAAGCTTGCGTATTGATTCCGACTTTTGTAGCATTGGCACTAGCGGTGTTGTTGAACGGTTTTGTGCAGTAGCCTCCAGGGATCGTTACCGTTACTAATGCATTGTCGCATTGTGTTCCATCGCAAATCTGATATTCAAAAGTGACCACATTATTGGTTTGTGTATTTGTTGCTGCGGTGAAAATGATATTATTGCCGGAAACGACCGCTGTTCCCTCTGTTGGAGGTGTAAAGATCGTCAGTGTCAAAGGGTTTGCAGAGTTGTACAAGTCGTTGTTCAGAACCGGAATGCTGACAGAAGTATTTGGATTGGTGGTGGCAAAATCATCATTAGCCAAGAAAAAAGTAAAAGACTCTTCGTTGTAAGCTAGGATTCCCGGATCACTTTGACCGTTGAAACGGTATTTAAGGGTTTTTACAGAACTATAATTGCCAGTATTGATGCCAAAGGAAGTGATGTCCACAGCAAAAAGCCGAATGTCCCGCACGCCATTGGTGTTCCAGACTGGTGTGTTGGCCTTGATTTCATAAAAGTCCATATTCCATTTTCCTACAGAAGGATTCTGTGTGTTTGATGAGAAATTAATGGTGACAATACTTCCAACCATAGCCCCACCGGCATCTTCGAACCAAACTTCATCAAAGCCATTGGTGCCTGGATCTGCTTGCTGAGTGAAAAAAAGATCAGGGATTCCGTCGTTTATTTTTAAAGGATTAAGGTAGTTTTGAAGTGTGAATTCAAACGGAGTAGTGGAAGGTACATTGGTCAATGCAGAGCCAAGTCCCATTCCTTGAATTCCTCTGTTCAATGCAGCGGATATTTTGTAATCGGGAAAAGTAAAAGGCGGTGTAAGCGCTTGATTCACATTTCCATCAATGGCAGAAGCAAAGGCAAATAAAAATGGTCCGCCGGGACCGGAGTTGGGTGCGCCTGCAGCATTTCCTGGGAACTTTACATCTTTAATAGGCAAAGATCGGAATCTTGTGTTTTGAAACGTGACACCATTATTGCTTAAAATCGAATTGTTAACACCAGTAGAGTAGACCCGCGTTATTGTGCCATTATTGTATCGAAAACCTAAAAGTTCGCTATCATTGTTAATGGGAACAGATGGTCATACTTGTATTCCAATATCCATTGAAATTAGTATAGATATAATCCACCCGCTGAGAATAAAAAGAAGACCATATTACAGAAGAGAAATAGAATAATGCGAAAAGATATTTATATTTTTGAAGCATTTGTTACAATAACTGATTATTATGTGTTTAGGCGCAAATATAAGGCAAATTGCTTGAAAATGAGAACTAATAAGGCTTTGTTAACGTAGAATTATTTTATTGTTAATTAAATTTTAGAAAAAATAATATAGTTTTCATAGAATTTAATCTTGACATTAAAACAGAAAATCACTATATTTACGAAAATCGTATTTCTCTTTGAAAAAAACACTGGTTCTCTTTGCGCATCCCTATTTCGAACATTCTACCACTAATGTTAGATTGTTAGAAAGTTATAAGGGTTTGGGCAATGTTACGTTCCGTGATTTGTACGAGGATTATCCTGATTTTCATATCCAGCCGTTTCGGGAAAGAAAAAGAATTGTGGAATACGATAGGATTATTTTTCACTTTCCACTCATTTGGTTTGGCTTGCCACCATTGCTGAAACTTTGGATAGATGAGGTTTTTGATATGCGCTGGATTGCAGAAAATGGACTCAATATTCTGAATGGCAAAGATGCACTCATCATTACAACCGTAGGAGGCAGAGATCAAAACTATGCACCAGACGGCAAATTCAAAACGCCGGTGGAAGACTTGCTTTTAGGTCTTAAAGTTTCCCTAAATGTCAACAACATCGATCTCAAAAAAATTCATGTCATTTACAATGCGGATAATCTCACAGAGGAAGAGCTGAACAGTCATTCCGATGATTTGTCCCAAATACTCAATATAAAATAAGATGGAAAACTCTATTGCAATGACGATTCTTATCTTTCTTGGCGCTGCCATTATTATGGTTCCGCTGGGGAAAAAATTGGGATTGAGCTCTGTGATTGGTTACATCTTGGGTGGGATTGTCATCGGTCCATTTTGTTTACAATTGACGGGTCGTGGGGTTGAGGATATTATGCACGCATCGGAATTGGGTGTGATAATGCTTTTGTTTTTGGTAGGATTGGAACTGGAACCACAGAAGCTGTGGCAAATCAGAAAACGAATTCTGGGGCTTGGTCTCAGTCAGATGTTGCTGAGTATTGTTGGTATTTTCATCGTATTTTACATTGCGGGTTTTGGAGTCAAGAAATCATTCATCATTGCTTTGTGTTTTGCAATGTCATCCACTGCGATTGTGTTGCAAACTTTGAAAGAAAAAAATCTCTTCCGGACCGTCAGCGGCGAATCTTCATTTTCGATTTTACTCTTTCAGGATATTGCTGTGATTCCCATTTTGGCGCTTCTGCCTTTTCTGTCTAAGTCTCAAAAAGCTTTGTCCCAGGCGGAACACGAGAAGATTTTGCTACAATATCTTCCAGAATGGCTGCAACCCTTCATGGTGATTTTTGCAGTCATAGCCTTGATACTTTTGGGTCGGTACATTTTCACGCCATTTCTAAGATTTGTTTCAAAATCGGGATTGAATGAACTCTTGACAGCCGCCTCATTATTCCTCGTCATTGGTGTTTCAGAATTGATGATTTCTGTAGATCTAAGTCCCGCTCTAGGCGCTTTTATCGCAGGCGTAATGTTGGCAAACAGCGAGTTTCGCCACGAATTGGAAAGCGCCATAGATCCGTTCAAAGGTTTGTTGCTTGCCGTTTTTTTTGTAAGCGTTGGTGCAACCATTAATTTTGATATTATCGCGTCCAAACCCGTTTTCATATTTTCTGCTGCGTTCATAGTTTTAGCTATAAAAGCGGTGGTTTTGTTCGGGATCGGGAAATATTATAAGATGAATAATGAGCAGAGCTTTTTCCTCGCATTTGCATTATCACAAGTGGGAGAATTTGCTTTTGTTTTGGTCAATTTTGCCGCAAGTTTATATTTGATTGATTATCAGGCAAACTCAGAATTAATGGCGATTGTAGCCATCACGATGTGTATTTCGCCTTTACTTTTGATTTTCAAAGAAAAAATCTTGGACAGCCGATTCATCAAACAAAAAAATGAAGAAAACGTAGAACTCGGCATCATCAAACAACGCAAAGTCATCATCGTTGGATTTGGATTTTTCGGAAGTACAGTGGGGCGTCTTTTGAAAGCCAACGGAATCCGCTCAACCGTTTTGGATAATGATCCGGACAGAGTCGCGCTTTTGCGTTCCAACGGCTTCAACGTTTATTATGGCGATGCTACAAAACCTGCTTTGCTAAGGTCTGCTGGAATCGAGGAGGCAGAATTGCTCGTGCTTTGTCTGGATGACATCGAGAAAAATAAATTCCTGGTAGATTATGCCAAAGAAAATTATCCGAATCTAAAAATCTACGTTCGCGCCAAAAACCGATTGGATGCCTACGATTTCCTCAACAAAAATGTAAACAATATCTACCGAGAAACCCTCGGAACAGCTGTAGATATGGCAGTGGATATCCTCCAGGAAAACGGAATGCGAAAGTACACCGCCAGAAGAATGGGCAAGCGTTTTATGCTCATAGACAAAGCAATGACCCGCAGATTGGCAAAAGAAAAAGACAAAGATATGATTACTTTCACACTCCGAGAATCTCTGGAGCGCGAAGCCGAATTGCTAGCCTTGGACAGCCTTTCCTTCGAAGAAAACCATTGGAGTGGCGATGAGGAGGATGAGGAGAAGTAATAATTAGCCTTCTTAACTAATATTTTTTTAAATTTGAAAAAAACTCCCAATGATTGCTTTAATAAAAAACAGTAAATTAAGTTATGCATTTTTTAATATATTCAATAAGAAAAAATTAAAACATAACATTCCACTTTATAAAAAGTATAAAATCAATAAAAGCTACTTTTCTCCAATCTCAAGCAAAGATTTTAAAAGTATAGAGAAGCAATTTGTAAGAAAAGAAAATCCTGAAGCAATCTCACAAACAGATTTTTTTAAAAATCAAACTGTTGAAAATCAAGAAAGTTTAATTCACTTTTATGATAAAGGATACACTGTGATTAGAAACTTCATCACACCAGAAGAAGCAGATCAAATCAATTCTGAAATTCAAGCAATGTTGGACAATAAACAGATTGAATTCAAATATGGAAACAAATTAATGTTTACACTTCATAAGTCTGCTTTGATAAAAAAAATCGGTTTGGAACCATCATTACTCAAGCTTTTAGATGTTTTGATGGATGGCAAAACCAAGCTTTTTCAAAGTATCAATTTCATTAATGGGAGCCAACAAAAAACCCACTCAGACAGCATTCATATGACAACTTTTCCGCTAGGCGGACTTATCGGTGTTTGGATAGCATTGGAAGATGTACAAGCAGATCAAGGTGCGCTTCATTATTATCCTGGAAGTCACAAATTACCATATTACATGAATTCAGATTACGATAATGATGGTGATTCTATAATGCTGGGAAACAAAGGTCATAAAGGTTATGAGGTGATGCTGGAAGAAAAAATTAAAGAGCTGAATCTTCAAAAAGAAGTTTTTGAATGTAAAAAAGGAGATATGTTGATTTGGCATGCCAACATTTTGCACGGCGGAGAGCCACACACCAACAAAGAAAAAACAAGAAAAAGCATGGTTTTTCATTTTTTTGATGAAGATTCTGTTTGCTACCACGAGATTACACAAAGACCAGCACTTTTCGAAAATTAATATTATGAAGAAAATAAAAAGCACATTATTCATAACTTTTCTTACCATCAACGCAGGAAATTTGACCATAAATGCACAGCAGAAAAAAACTTCTGCAACCACAGAAAAATCTATGAACAATAATCCTTTTCTCAAAAAAAGTACGTTGCAATACCAAGCTCCGGAATTTGATAAAATCAAAGACGAGCATTTCAAACCCGCTTTCGAAATCGGTTTGAAAGAACAATTGGCAAACATTGATAAAATCATTAATAACAAAGCAACTCCGACTTTTGACAACACTGTTTTGGCGTTAGAAAACAGCAGCGAAATTCTGGGAAGAGCGACCATTCTTTTCTACAATCTTACCAGCTCCAACACCAATGATGTTCTTCAAAAATTGGAGGAAGAATTTGCACCTATTTTCGCTTCTCATTCGGATAAGATTTATTTAAATGATAAACTTTATAAGAGATTCAAAGCTGTAAAAACCGACAAGCTAGACGCAGAAAGCAAAAGATTGACAGAGTATTATCTCACCAACTTCGAACTCGCCGGAGCCAATCTATCTGCAGAGAAAAAAGATAAATTGAAGGAAATCAATCAGCAGTTGGCAACTTTGTCCACGCAATTCAGCAACAAATTGTTGGAAGCTAGGAAAAAAGGAGCGGTTTTGTTTTCCGACGTGAAAGAACTGGACGGACTTTCCGCAGACGAAATTGCCGCCGCCGCAACAGACGCAGAACAGGCAGGGCAAAAAGGGAAATATCTTTTGGCGTTGCAAAACACCACGCAACAGCCACTTCTACAAAACTTGAAAAACAGAGCGACAAGAGAAAAACTCTTCAAAGCTTCTTGGACGAGAGCAGAAAAAGGCGACGAGAATGACACACGCGAAACGATCGAGAAATTAGCAAAATTAAGATTGCAAAAAGCGCAACTATTCGGAAAGAAAAACTTTGCAGAATGGAGCTTGCAAGATCAAATGGCAAAAACGCCGGAAGTGGCAATGGGACTTTTGGCGCAATTGGCAAAACCTGCTGTAGAAACCGCAAAACGTGAAGCAACTGAAATTCAAGAAGTGATAGATGCACAGAAAGGAAACTTCAAAGTAGAACCTTGGGACTGGAATTTCTACTCTGAGCAAGTCCGAAAAGCGAAATATGACCTTGATGAAAATGAAATCAAACCTTATTTCGAAGTGACAACGGTTTTGGAAAAAGGCGTTTTTTTCGCGGCTGAAAAATTTTATGGCATCACGTTCAAAGTGAGAAAAGATCTTCCAACTTACCATCCGGATGTTGTGGCATACGAAGTTTTCGACAGAGATGGAAAATCTCTTGCACTTTACTATTTGGATTTCTACACCAGAAGCAACAAAAGTGGAGGTGCTTGGATGAACAACTTCGTTCCTCAATCCCATTTGCTGGGACAAAAACCTGTGATTGTGAATGTTTTCAATTACCAAAAACCTGCACCAGGAAAACCTTCTCTGATTTCTTATGACGATGTAGAAACGATGTTCCACGAGTTTGGTCACACTTTGCATGGCTTGTTTGCAGATCAAAAGTATGTTTCGATTTCCGGAACCAACACGCCTAGAGATTTTGTGGAATTTCCTTCTCAAATCAATGAACATTTTGTGCTGGAGCCAGAGATTCTGAAAAATTATGCACTGCATTATCAAACCAAGCAACCAATGCCTCAGTCTTTGATTGATAAAATCAAGAAAGCAAGCAACTTCAACCAAGGTTATGCAACCACAGAATTGGTAGCGGCTGCAACGTTGGATATGAATTGGCACACGGTGACTTCTGATAGCCAGTTGATTCCGGTTTTGGATTTTGAAAATCAAGCTTTGAGTAAGTACGGCTTGCTGGTTCCGCAAGTTCCGCCAAGATACCACACGCCATATTTTGCGCACATTTGGGGCGGTGGCTATTCGGCTGGCTATTACGCTTATCTTTGGTCAGAAACGTTGGATTCCGATGCTTGGGAATGGATCAAAGCTAACGGTGGATTGACGAGAGAGAATGGTGACAGATTCAGAAAACACATTCTTTCCGTTGGTAACAGTGTAGATCTAAACAAAGCTTTTGAAGCATTTACAGGTCATAAAGCAGACATCAAACCATTGCTTAGAAGCAGAGGTTTTATCAAATAAACTTTGTCAAAGATTTTGAACTTTGACAAAGTGTTGAAAAACGTTTCCAATTTTGGGAACGTTTTTTCGTTAATTAAAATAAATTTTCAAATCCCCAAATCCAAACAGAGAAAAATATCGTAACTACTTATAACAATAATAGTTTCATAGTTTATTTTTTCCGGAATTCGGTTTTCAATTTTCATACGCTGACGGCAGGATTCCGGATTTTTTTATTCAAAAAAACCTTGAGAACATTCGCTTACAAATATCCTCAAGGTCTGAAAAGTATCTGTGAAAATTAAAATTCCCCGATTTTAAGATGCGTGCTTACCGCAATTCTGTTCCAAGCATTGATGGTGACGATTGCCATAATAATCTCCGCAATTTGTTTTTCAGAAAAAACTTTCGAGGCTCTTTGATAAGTTTCGTTGCTTAGTCCTTTTTGAGCAATTTGGGTGATTTCTTCTGTCATTTTCAACGCCACAATTTCTTCTTCTGTAAAATGTGTTTCTGCCTCGTGCCAAGCGCTCAGTATGAAAAGTCTTTCTGCGTTTTCGCCATATTTTAAGGCGTCTTTTGTATGCATTGCGAGACAATACGCACAATTGTTGATTTGTGATGCGCGGATTTTGATGAGTTCTTTGATGGTTTTTGAGATTTCGGATTGAGCCAGATAAGCTTCCAATCCAAGCATTGCTTTGTAAGCGTGATGTTCTACCGTGTTGATGTTGATTCGTTTGTCCATTTTATTGATTTTTAATTGATTAATGATTGATTTCGTTATCGATACTAAAATAATAGTGATTATTCTGACTCGCCAAGAGAAAAGCCGAAGCGCAACCTACCCAAACCGAGTAATCCAAAGGTGCTTTGATTCCTAAAGATAGACTCATTGATAACCCAAATACCAATAAGAGAATGCCTGTCGCAAAGGCTGTCAGTTTGGTTTTGAAACCGATGATAAGAAATATTGAAAACACTATTTCTAAAGTTGTAGCGAAGTAAGCTCCGAAAATACTCAGGCTTTCCGGTAAAAATGAAGTCAATTGTTTGGTGTAATTTTCAAAATTCTGCCAATTGCCCCAAGCTGAATTGTCACCCCAAAACCCAAATCTGTCTGCGACTGCAGACAACATCGTTACCGAGAGAGCCATTCGCAAGAATAGTTGTGGGAAGTGATTGGTTGTGGTGTTTTCCATTTCTTTGTTTTTTGATGGTACAAAGTTTGGAAATCGAAAACAGAAAAAACTTAAACTAGTTTAAGAAAGTAATTCTCTCGCAGATTTTGCTGATTAAAACAGATTTATACTAATCTGCAAAATTTGCCAAATCTGTGAGAAACAACTTTTTAAGAAACGCTTTTCTTCCGAATCTCGCTAAGATATTCGGGCGTGAAACCAAGAAATGAAGCAATCAAATATTGCGGAACACGTTGCACAAATTCCGGATATTGTTTTGCAAACGAGAAGTAAAATTCTTCCTTGGAATAGGAAAAAATATATTTCACCCTCCGCTGATTGGACGCAAAAGCCCTGTGGTAAATGAAACGGAAATATTTTTCCATTATCGGGAAATCATTAAGTAGTTTTTCTTGAGAATCGTGGCTGATGACAAGAACCTCTGATTTCTCCACGGTTTGAATGCTAAAATCTGCCGGAGTTCTCCGTTCAAATGAAAAATTATCCGTCATCCACCAAGTTTCCAGTGCAAAATCTGTGGTTTGCTCGATGCCTTTTTCATTGATGTAAAACTTTCTGAGAAGGCCTTTCAAGACAAAATAATTCTGATGACAAACTTGTCCTTCTTCCAACAGATTCTGTTTTTTGCCAAAAGTTTTGATTTCGAAATAATCCATTATCAAAGCAAATTCCTCATCTGTCACAGTGATGAATTTCTGTAAATTAGCTTTGAATAGTTCTGACATAGTTGCAATTTTAATCAATTTGTGTTTATTCATCGATCTTTGGGGAAGAACCACCAAGTGCTCTGTTCTTTCTCGATCTCAATTTTAGAATCGGACGAGAATTTTATTTCACTTTTCTCTGCGGGATAATTATTTTTAAATTGAAGATACCATAATTTGTTTTCGTTACTGTGGAAAAGCGAGAAGGTCATCTTTCCTTTTTGGAAAACCGAAGCTCTTTTGTTAGGTTGACTTTTGTAGCCAATCGTCTGCAACCATTTGGATATTTTCTCAAATTCCGAACTATCCAACATCAATCCAATATCTGTGGTTTCTCTCGCAATTTTGTTTTTGGAATAATACTTTTCGGCACGTTGTTTTTTACCAGTGATATCAAAAGGTGAAGTTTGTTTTCCAAAATTATTTTCGATGAATAATGGATAAAATTGTTGCAACCAAACGTCAAGATTCGTGGCAGATTCAGTTGTTGATTTGATGTAAAAAGTGGTGTGTAACTTCTGTTTCAGACTGTCTTTTTCGTCGTACGATTCGACTTCCTGATATTTGGATTTGAGGAGTTCGGACAGTTCATCCTGAGAATTTTCTTTGTTACTCGCCCAGCCAATTCCTATTTTATTTAGCGGTTCTTTCCATTTGTTTTGGTCGCTTAATAATTCAAAATAACTGTTTTCCAATCTGAAGTAAACTTCTTTCTTTTCGGCAGAATTTATACTTTCAAACTTTGGCCAGCCTTTGTCGCCTCTGGTGAATTTATCCCAAAAAATAAGAATCAGAAACCACTTTTTGAAAGACAGAATCGGGGATCACAAAGTACAAATGGTCGAATTCTATATGCTTCGTAATCGATTTTTCCTGACCGAAAACAAAGGTGTTGATTAAAATGAAGATGGCAATTATTAATCTCATAATCCAAAAATGACAATCGACCAGATTTACATTCTACTTAATATTTCTTTCTTTTTGGCTTCGTAATCTTCGGCAGAAATTAAGTCATTGTCAAGAAAAGCCTTTAGTTTCATCAATGTTTCCATCGGATTCTCAGTTGGAGTTTCTGGTTTGGGTTCTTCTATCTTTTCAGGTTGAGTATTTAGGGTAATTCCTCCAGCAGTTGCTCGCTTGTCTTCCAGCTCTTTTTGTCGGCGGAATTCTACCATTTCCTCCTCTTTGGCTTGTGCATATTGATACAATTTTCTCGCTTGAGATTTTGGGATATAATCAATCGTTTCCACAAATCCGCTGACCGCTGTCATCTTGAAAGTAGAACCAAGAATCGCTTCACTGATGTGACTTTCGCCCACATCTTTCCAAAGATAATCCTGAAAATCCGTCACCAATCCAAACGATTTGGAACGGAAAAAGATGATTCTTTTATTCGTAAGAACAATAGAATCTGGCGAAATGTTGATGGCTGGTTTATTCTGAACTGCGATGTATTCTATAGATTCTCCGTTGGTTAGCAGATTATTTACTTTTTCAGCAATTTTTTCTACCGCTTTTGGGTCTTGATCTTCGTTCAGGAATTTCTTTATATCGTTTATCATTTTTGAATTTTTAAGTTTTATCTAATGTGAAATTACGAAAAGAAATTAATTCCAATTAACTTTCAGGTCTCGGAATTCTAATTTTGAGTTTGTCCATTTTAAAGCGTGTCCTTCAGGTTCATTCCTTGTTGAGAATCTAAATAGTTTTATCAACAACGGCTGGTCAACAATTTCTTTAAATGTAAAATAAATTTTTAAAGGAACATTCGCTGGTAATTTGTGAGTTGGTGAACTTGATTTAAAATAGTCAACTTTGTATTCATTTCCTTCTAAATCAATCAAAGATAAGTTGCTAATATGCATTTTTATATTTGGATCTTTCGCATCTACAAGAAATGTAATAGAGATTGTTTTATCAGCTTTATTACCAACAACTTTTGTGATTCTGAAATTATTATTTTCTTTTTCGGATTCGAGAATTGGATTGTTGATTTCTAAAACTTTTTTTAAATAATCATTTTCAGTTTTAATGGTTTGGATTTCAGTTTTTAAATTTGTGTTTTCTAATTTTATATTTTCACAAGTTTGTGCATAAAATATTCCGCTAAAAAGTAGAGCGGAGAATATGAAATTTTTCTTCATTGATAAGTGTTTTTTAGTTTTAAAATGAAGTGAATTTACGAAAAACAAAGTGAATTAATAAAAAAACTGCATCAGAATATCCAATGCAGTTTATATTTTATTTTAAAGTTCAAATCCTAACTTTCCAACTGAGTTCCCAAGAATTCCCATTCCTGCAAAGTCAAATCTAACTCTTCTTTGATTTTATTGTAAGTTTCCAAAGTTTCTTCAGAAGGATTTTCTTTCGTAAAAGAACCTTCAAATTCCTCGATCTTCAATTCAGATT
>JAGNPP010000028.1 GCA_017989575.1 Chryseobacterium sp. | reverse complement strand
GAAAAAATTAGTCGTCAACTTCGATCTCGTCCGGACGGAAGTGGCATTTCAATTTGAAAGGGATTGGGTTTTCGGAACCAGTATAGAAATCGGTGATGTTTCCTTTCCAGCAAAGTTGAAGATCATCGGTCTCGTTTTTGTCGAATGTCAACTCGTTTTCAAAAAGAAAAGCGTCTTCATCATCAAAAAGGTCAACTTCAGTAAATGCCTCATCCTCTGTATCTTCTATTAGGAATTTTTGACCTTCAAGTTCCGATGTCGCTACCGGAAACTCAATCACATCTAATGACAATTGAGGAAATTTGTATTGCAAAGAATCATCGTCCACGTGATCCAAAGCGTCATCTGTGATGATTTCTACTTCCAAAAAGTTCTGCGAATTGATGTAAACAGATTTGCAGTAAGTGCTCTTGATAAAATACTTCAGAGTTTCCTCTGGATGGTAAATCTTTAATATTCCTTTCATTATAAGGATAATAAATTATGATGTGATAATTTTGAATTGATGAACAAAGATAAAAAATAGAATGAAGTACAGAAATTTTTGTGCATTATTTTTAATTATAAACAGAAATTCTAATGTAATTGTTGATATTGTGTTAATCTAAAGCCCAAATCCCCTTAAAAAAAAAGGTCGCGGATTTATAATCATTAAAATATTATCTTTACACTGCTTAAAATTTTTACAATGAAATCTTTTTACACAATCATAACTTTTGTTGGTCTGCTCTTCACGGTTTCTTGCAAAAAAGGAGATTCTCCAATGATGAAAGTCACAGAATCTTCAACTTCCAATCTGGACACGATTGCTTCAAAATATTACGAGGAATATCTCAAGCTTTATCCTCTGGAAGCGACTTCGCAAGGCGACGAACGTTATAACGATCTCTTGCCGAATAACCTAAGTCCGGAATTTATCAAAAACGAAGTGGCATTTTATGACTCGGTTCAAAGTCAGTTGCAGTCTGTGGATTATAGCAATTTGGATAATGACCAAAAAGTGGTTTACGATGTTTTGGAATATACTTTAATCGATAAACAAGAACGTTACGCTTATCATCCAGAATATATTCCGTTCACGCAGTTTGGCGGATTGCCATTGGATTTTCCGATGTTGGGAAGCGGAACGGGAATCCAGCCTTTCAAAACTGAAAAAGATTACGACAATTGGCTCAAAAGAATGGAACTTTTCCCAGTTTGGATGGATTCTGCAATTGAAAATTTCCGATTGGGAATCAAAAATAAGGTTGTTCTGCCAAAATCATTAGTCATAAAAATGATTCCTCAGATGAAAGCCGAAGAAATCACAACTTTCGACATCGATAAAAATATTTTCTACGGCCCAATCAAAAATATGCCGAAGGATTTCAAACCGGTGACAGCCAACAAATATGCTAAGTTGTATCAAGACGCCATCAAAAGCAAATTGATTCCGGCTTATCTCAAAATGGCAGATTTCCTCGAAAAAGAATATCTGCCCAAAGCTAGAACTACAGACGGTTACGACGCTTTGCCAAACGGCGCAAATATTTATAGTTATTATGTGAAAAGTTGGACGACAACGGACAAATCGCCGGAAGATATTCACAAAACCGGACTTGGAGAAGTGGAAAGACTTCGCAAGGATATGGAAAAAGTGAAGAATCAAGTTGGTTTCAAAGGCTCTTTGGAGGAATTTCTGAACTTCGTAAAAACCGACCCGAAAGCAATGCCTTACAAAACTTCGAAAGAGGTTCTGGTTGGATTCCAATCCATATTAGATAAGATTACTCCTAAGCTAAAAACGATGTTCAACGTCACACCGAAAACACCGTTCGAAATTCGTCAGACCGAAAAATATCGTGAAGCAAGCGCAAGTGCAGAATATATCCAAGGAAGTCCTGATGGCAAACGTCCGGGGATTTTTTATACACCAATTCCAGACCCGACAAAATTCAATGTCACTTCTGGAATGGAATCCTTGTTTCTCCACGAAGCGATTCCTGGTCATCATTATCAAATTTCCCTTCAACAAGAAAATTTGAAGTTACCTAAGTTCCTGAGATTCGGATGGATTGGTGCTTATGGGGAAGGGTGGGCTTTATACTGCGAATCGCTCGGTCCAGAATTCGGACTTTACACCGACCCTCATCAGAAAATGGGTTCTTTGAGTGATGAAATGTTGCGAGCAGTCCGTCTTGTAATTGATACAGGGATTCACACAGGACAAATGTCTCGCGAAGAAGCGATTAAATATTTCTTGAGTAATGTTGCTTACGACGAAGCTAGCGCAACAGCAGAAGTGGAGCGGTATATGGCGATGCCAGGACAAGCATTGAGCTACAAAATTGGTCAAATGAAAATCCGTGAATTGAGGGAAAAATATCAAAAACAATTAGGAAAGAAATTCAAAATTGCGGATTTCCACGATGGCGTTCTTAGCCAAGGTTGTTTGCCTTTGCAAGTTTTGGAACGTAAAATGGATCTTTGGGCAAAAAGTGTAAAGTAAGCTGATGAAGAAACAAATTAAAAGAAGAATAAAGCGATCGCAATACATTTTTTACCAAGAAACTTTAGTTGATTTCAAAGACCATTTTTGGTCATTTCTCGGTGCTTTTTTCGGAATCGGAATCATTGCATTTCTACAGTCTCAACAGATTTCCGAAATTGAAAATGTCTTTTTAATTGGCTCATTCGGCGCATCAAGTGTTTTGATTTATGGTGCTGTGAATAGTCCATTAGCACAACCAAGGAATCTGATTGGCGGACACGTTTTTTCAGCTTTGGTTGGTGTAACAGTTTATAAATTATGTCCTGAAATTCTTTGGCTGAATGCATCTTTGGCAGTAGCATTTTCAATTGTCGTAATGTAAATTACAAAAACAATGCATCCTCCAGGTGGTGCGACGGCTTTGATTGCGGTTCTTCCAGCTCAGAAAATTCAGGAATTGGGATATTGGTATGCGTTGTCGCCGGTTTTGAGTGGCGCAATTATTTTGCTTGTTGTGGCTTTGATTTTCAATAATATTCCGAAAGGAAGGAAATATCCGCATCACGTTCGGCAATCCAAATATGTTCATATGAGACGAATGCTGAAGAGGAAAGATTAAAGTTTATTCTCAAATAAAAGTTTAGTGATAAAATCCTTTTCCTGACTTCCTCTCGCTGGCGAATATTCCCGTCCGTAAAAGATGATTTGAAGATGCAATTTGTTCCAAACACTTTCATCCCAAATACTTTTTGCGTCACGTTCTGTTTCGACCACATTTTTTCCTTCGGTCAGTTTCCATTGTTTCATCAATCGGTGAATGTGGGTGTCAACTGGAAACGCAGGATATCCAAAACCCAGACTCATCACAACAGAAGCCGTTTTATGACCAACGCCAGCTAATTCTTCCAACTCTTCGAAGGTTTGTGGAACAACGGAATTGTGTTTGTCAACCAAAACTTCCGCCATCTTTTTCAGATTTTTCGCTTTGGAATTGGTCAATCCAATTTGTTTAATAAGTTCCTTGATTTCCTCAAAACTAAGATTTGCCATTTTCTCAGGTGTATCTGCGACGGCGAAAAGAGCTGGCGTGATTTGATTTACTTTTTTGTCCGTCGTTTGGGCGGAAAGCGCGACTGCAACCATCAGCGTATAAGCATCTTTGTGGTCCAGCGGAATTGGAACTTCGGGATATAATTTTTCTAATTCTTCCTGAACTATTTTTGCTCTTTGTTTTTTGGTCATACTTTTTCGATAATTTTTATGGCAGCTTTATCCGCCTTCCACTCCCAATCTTTTTGCCTTCGCTTTTCCAGCCACAAAAAAGGATTTCCGTTCAAACCTAACGAAGCGGTTCGATGATTCAAATTTAAAAATATAAAATCTATCATCAATTCGGGCTGCGGATTTCAATATTTATTCAACATTTCACATCAAATTCACGATACAAAATCTAAGAATAAATTAATTTTGTGTAAAAATAGAAATTATGTTGAAGCTTGGCGATTCTTTACCCGAATTTATCGGAACAAATCAAAACGGAGAACCAATCGATTCTCAAAATTTGAAAGGCAAAAAACTCGTTGTTTTCTTTTATCCAAAAGCGAGCACGCCAGGTTGTACGGTGGAAGCTTGTAATTTGAGAGATAACTATTCGGTTTTGAAACAAAAAGGTTTTCAGTTGATTGGCGTGAGTGCAGATTCTGAAAAACGTCAGAAAAATTTCTCTGACAAATATGAATTACCGTTTGATGTTATTGCAGATGAAAACCACGATGTCATCAACAAATTCGGAGTTTGGCAGTTGAAGAAATTTATGGGACGAGAGTTTATGGGAATTGTGAGAACAACTTTTGTTTTTGATGAAAATGGAATTTGCATCCAAGTCATTGATAAAGTGAAGACAAAAGACCACGCTTCGCAGATTTTGGAATAATTTACTTTATCGGAATCCAAATCTCTTCTTGAGCGTTTTCGTCTAAAGGATTGTAAGTATCATCAAAAATCTCAAAATGTGGTCTGTTATCAACCTCAAATTGATTTTCTGGAATGAACTTTTGAAAAATATATCCGAAAATTTCCGGTCCATTTTCCGCTTTTCCTTTGTAATTAAAAACTAAATATTTTCCATTTTTTAATTCAAATGTTTCAAATTCTTCGGGAAGATTTTCGAAGTCAGAAACTTCAGCCAAAGCATATTTTTTGAAAGTTTGATTGGGTGTGAAATTCTCAGGATAAATTTGAAGCGAAATTAGCTGGTCAGAAATTCGATTGGTAATTTCATTTTTTCTCATCATAAATTTTCGCCAGACAATTGGTGTTTTGTCGTCTTGGAAAGAAGTTATAATACTAAATCCAATTAATTTCTTCGGTTCAATAATTTCGATTCGATGTGGAAGATTCATATCAATTTTCATAATACATCAATTCCTCTGTCTCATCAGGAAGTGTGACTAATTTTTGAAACTTCAATCCTAATTTTTCAATCAGTTTCTGAGAAGAATAATTCTCTTTTGATGTGATGGCAGAAAGCTTTGAAACACCGAAATCATTCTTGGCGATTTCTTTCAAGTTGGAAGCAGACTCGTAAGCGTAACCTTTACCTTCAAACTCTGGGAAGAAAGAAAATCCGATGTCGAGAACATCCAAACCTTCACGTTCGAAAATTCCAACTGCGCCAATTTTTTTATTCAGTTCTTTGTGAATGACCACGTAATTCCCAAATCCCAATCTTTCCAATTGCGGACGAAATCTATTCAGAATGTACTTTTCAGCATCTTCCTTAGTTCGCAGATTTCTATCGCCAATAAATTTGATGAATGAAGGTAAATTATAAAGCTTCAGAAAGAAATCAGCATCTTCTAAATCAGCCGGTTTCAGAATCAATCTTTCGGTTTCAAAGGTTTTCATATCGGCTTAATTTATATTGAAAAAATCTGAAGATTTTTGAGTTTTTGTTTGTCGTCCCTTCGACAAGCTCAGGATAAACTTCACCTCAGACTGACAATGTAAATACTAAAGATAAAACAAACGGTTTTTGTCTCAGAAACAAGATTTCATTAATTAAAAATAAAAAAAAATTAAGGAACAATCACAGTGAAAATATAGGCTAATAAGTTAACCAAGAGTACAACGCCATAAAGAACGTTCGTCTTTCCACGACTTAGGGAAAGCATCACCGTATAAAGTGACAGGGCAAGCAAAACCATCGATTTGATATCAAGTCCGAGAACCAAAGGCATTTCATAAATAATAGAAACAACTGCAACACAAGGAATCGTCAATCCAATACTTGCAATGGCGGAACCTAAAGCCAAATTCAAACTGGTTTGGAAGTGGTTTCTTCTCGCTGCTTTGATTGCTGCCATTCCTTCGGGTAAAAGAACGACTGCGGCGATAATAACACCTACTAATGCCTGTGGCGCTCCAAGATTGTGAACCACGCTTTCAATAGTTGGAGATAATGCTTTTGCCATTACGACAACAACTCCCAAACAGATAATCAGAAATACTAAACTCGTAATACTTACTACATTTGGAGGTGGAACGGCGTGTGGCAAATCGTCGGTTTCGGGAAGGAAATAATTCCTATGTCTTACGGTTTGAACCATTAAGAAAGTACTGTAGATGATCAAAGAAGCTACAGAGAAGAATATAAGTTGCACTTTGCTGAATGTTGCAGAAAGTTCCGAAGTGGTGTAATTTGGTAATATCAAAGTCATTACAACGATGGCAACTAATCCTATAAGTGCCATATTCCCTGAAGACCTTGCAAAAAATTGCTCTTTGAATTTAAGGCCTCCAACCAAGAGACAAGCACCCAGAATACCATTAAGAATCAACATTACGGCGGCGAAAACGGTGTCTCGCGCCAACGTACTGGTTTCTTTTCCACCAGCTACCATTAATGAAACAATCAATCCTACTTCCAAAACGGTGATCGCAATGGCGAGAATAATGGTTCCAAAAGGCTCTCCAACTTTGTGAGCCACAACTTCTGCGTGATGTACTGCAGATAAAACGGAGGTGATAAGTAGCAAGCTTCCCAATGTTGCAAGCCAAGGATTGTCATCTACAATACCAAACATATAATAGATGAGTGAGAGGATTGGGAAAATGTAGGACCAGTGAAGTAAAAATCTTAAATTCATAATATTGATTGCTCTAATTTACAAAAAAAATAATTAAGAATCGAAATTCTCTTTGTAGAAAAGGGTTTGAAAAAACTGCAACAAAAAAGCCACCATTTTTGGTGGCTTCAGAATATTTGATGTAAAATTATTTTACCAATGTCAATTCGCTGATCAATCTTGTAGCTCCAGCATATTTGTCGATTACCCAAAGTACATATCTGATATCTACGTTGATGGTTCTCTGTAGTTTTGGTTCGAAAACAATGTCACCGCTCAAAGCTTCACTGTTACCATCGAATGCAATTCCGATCAAATGTCCGTTTCCATCTATGATTGGAGATCCTGAGTTACCTCCAGTGATGTCATTGTTAGAAAGGAAGTTGATTGGCATGTATCCGTTTTTGTCCGCATATTGTCCGTAATCTTTTTTCTTAGCAAGGTCAAGAACTTTCTTAGGTAGGTCAAATTCTTCGTCGCCTTTTTTGTATTTGGCAACCATTCCGTTGATGTCTGTGTAGAAGTTTTCTTTGATTCCTTTGTAGTTTCTGTCCTCTCTTACAGGAAGCGTTTCGATGTTTCCGTAAGTCAATCTCATTGTAGAGTTAGCATCCGGATAGAATTTTTTCTCTGGTTGAGATTTTCTAAGTCCATCTAAGAAAAGTCTGCTGTTTTTAGCGAAATTCTCATCCACTTTAGCATATTTTTCAGCACCTAGTTTTTGATCTTCAACAATTCCGTTTGCGAATTGTCTCAATTTATCCCCATCAATTTTCAATCTGTCCGGATTTTCAACGAAAGCCAAAGCAGATTTTTTATTAGCAAAAATAGAAGCATAAGCCAAGGTTGAAAGACTATTCACATCTGCTGCCAAAATAGTTGGCGATGCAAATTCTTTGTTCACTTTCGCTTTGTAAAGAGAAGATAGGGCAACTAGCATATCGCCTTCCACATTGTCGTGGAAACCATCGTAAGCTTTTTCTACAGCGTCTAGAACTTTTTGTTTCATCGCTGTTTTTCCAGCGTCATCTTGGTCAGCATAAGTTTTGAAAAGACTTCCTAATTGATAAGCTGTTGCAATGTAATGCGCATTTCTTTGAAGAAGAGATGCGTAATTTCTTTCTACATTTCTTCCCGAAATTTGACTGTAATAAGCTTTGATTTCTGGCAACACACCATAGTAAGTTTGTTCGTTTGGCGATTGTGCTGCCCATTGGTTGTAAACTTCTTCCAGTTTTTGCTTTTCAGCAACAGTTCCGTTTTTCTTCACAGCGTCAATAGTTCCAGCTCTGTTTTTCCAGTAGTTGGCAACACTTGCATACTGAGAAGCGTAATCCAATTGAGTCGCTTTGTCCTTATCCATATATTTTTTCAGAACATCCATCGTTACTTTAGATGCTTCTACCCAAGCCGGATAGTCTTTGTCCACCATTTGCTCGATTCCGAAAGACGTCAAATAACGGTTTGTTCTTCCTGGATATCCAAGAATCATTGTGAAGTCTCCAGGTTTGAAACCTTTAAGAGAAACTGGTAAATGGTGTTTTGGTTTCAATGGAACGTTGGCTTCAGAATATTCTGCCGGATTTCCATTTGCGTCACCATAAGCACGGAAAACTGCAAAATCTGCCGTGTGTCTTGGCCATTCCCAGTTGTCTGTATCGCCACCAAATTTCCCTAGAGATGAAGGTGGTGCGCCAACCAATCTGATGTCTTTATAGTCTTGATAAACAAAATAATAGAACTCATTTCCGTTGAAGAAATCTCTTACAACCACGGTGTATTTTCCGTTTTCAGAATTTTCTGTTTGGATGGCTTTGTATTCTGCATCGATTGCCGCTTTTCTCTCAGCTGCAGACATATTGTTGTTCAATTTTGCGTTGATTCTTTCAGAAACGTCATCCATTCTTACAAGGAATCTTACGTAAAGTCCTTTTGCGTTGAACTCCTCGTTTTGTTTCATTGCCCAGAATCCATTCTTTAGATAATCTTTTTCTGGTGTAGAAGCGGAGGCAACTGCATCGTAACCACAGTGGTGATTGGTGAAAATCAAACCTTGGTTAGAAACAATCTCACCTGTACAGAAACCACCGAAACTTACAATGGCGTCTTTCAAACTGGAATTGTTTACAGAGTAGATTTCTTCTGGCGTCAGTCGCAGACCATCTTTCTGCATATCAACACCGTTCAGACGTTTTACAAGCATTAGAAGCCACATTCCTTCATCTGCTTTCACCTGCGCATAACCTAAAATTAAGGTAAGTGCTAGTAATATTTTTTTCATAAGTAAAAATTTATTTGTTTTTAAAGCTCTTATGCAATCATCAAAAGCTTGATTCCTAGTTCAAGTTGTCAGACGTCATAAAGAATTATTTTAAAGGGCTAATTTAATGATTATTTTAAATCTATTGGTATGAATTCGGTTAAGAGATTCAGTAAAATTTTTAGAATGAAAATCTTTACGATTATTGCGCTTTCATCATTAATAATGATGTTAATAGTTTCTTGTAAATCAACAAATAAAATATCTGGAACGATGGAAAATATCAACCGAAAATGGATGTTGGTTGAATATCAGGATTTCACCAAGGCAGAACTTACAAAGTTGGAAGCTTATATGGATCTTACAAAAAATCCGGATTCCGAGAACCGTTACACTGCCAAAATGGGTTGCAATGGAATGTTTTTCACAGCAGAATTGAGCAATGGGAAAGCAAAATTCTCTGGAGTTGGCTCTACGATGATGTATTGTGATGGTAGAATGAAATTGGAAGATTCCTTTGGGAAACAATTGCCAAATATGAATCAATATAAAATCGAAGGACATTTCTTAACTTTATCCGATGGAAAATCGATAATGAAATTTGTTGCCGCAGATTGGGATTAAAAATTAGATTCAAGGAAAAAGGCAAAATATTTAGGAACATCAATAATCAATTTAACCAATAAAATAATTACATATGAAAAGAAGTGCAAAAGCTGTCTGGAAAGGCACAGTGAAAGAGGGAAGTGGCGTTTTAACCACTCAAAGTACAACGCTTAATGACACTCAATATTCCTTCAAAAGTAGATTCGAAGAAGGCGTTGGAACCAATCCGGAAGAATTGTTGGCAGCAGCGCACGCTGGTTGTTTCACGATGAAAACTTCGGCATTGTTGTCGGAAGCAGGATTTACGCCAGAAAGTTTGGAAACGGATTGCAAAATTAGTTTTATAGACGGAAAAGTGACTTTGTCAGAATTGACACTCAATGCAAAAGTGCCGGGAATCTCAGAAGATGATTTTCAAAAAATAGCAACAGAAGCCAAGGAAACTTGTCCAATTAGTGTCGCTTTTAGCTTTGATAAAACTTTGACAGCTAATTTGTTATCAAACTAAAATTTCACTTTAAAAAAATATTCACAACGCTTAGGAATTTTCTTGAGCGTTTTTTTATTTAATTAAGCTCGTCTTCTGAAAAGTAAAACAGAATTAAGGAAAATCAAAAGCATATCGAGAGTCACCCAAATGCTGAGTTTGATGTTTTCGTATTTCAAATCTTCCACTTTTTCCGAGGCTATGGCAGACAGTTTTTGGCTGTGGTTGATGTAGTTTTTGACCTCGATTATTTTGTCTTCATTGGTGTTTGGAACAGCCACTTGCGAAAAATAAACCAAGTTTCCTTTTCCAATGAAACCCACGACCCAAAACTCATTGGATTTTTGCATATTGATATATTCTATGCGGAAATGCTCTGTCCGGATTTGCCCAACATGCTTGGAACTGAATTTTCTAACGTCATTCTCATCCTGAATTCTGATGATATAAAAATCCACCGGCTGTGGTAAATAATTCACCACTTGCACTGCCAAAGAGTTCTCCAAAAACTGCGATAGACTACGCTCTACAAACCAAAATGTAAAATATGCCGTCGCAGAAATGGTAATAATTGTTCGGGCAAGTTTGTTCCAAAGATTCCATTTTTCTGACCGAAAACCGGAAAGAAACAAAGCTATTATGAGGAAAATCAGGATTAAAATGATGATCATTAAAGCAAAGGTAATGGTTTATCGCCAATTAAAAAGTCACATTCCATTCTTTGTAAAATTGATCCAAAAACTGAAGCATAAATTGGTGTTTCTGTTCAGCAATTTCTTTGGCCGTTTCTGTGTTCAAAAGATCTTTCAGCAGCAGCAATTTTTCGTAAAAATGATTGATGGTAGTTCCGTTTGATTTTTTGTATTCTTCCTTTGTTTGATTCAATTTTGGCTGGATGTCCGGATGGTACATCAGATTGTTTTTGTAACCACCAAAGTTGAACGTTCTGGCAATTCCTATGGCGCCGATGGCGTCTATTCTGTCTGCATCTTGAACGATTTTCAATTCTAAAGGTAGATTTTCCGGAGCATCATTTCGGTTTTTAAATGACATATTTTCTATAATGAAAATAACTTTTCGGATGGTTTCAGAATCAACTTTTTCATGATTCAGAAATTCTGTGACTATTTTTGTAGCAATAGTTTCGTCGCCATTGTGGAACTTTGGATCGGCAATATCGTGCAGAAGCGCAGCCAGTTCTATTACCAGTTTGTCGCCACCTTCTTTTTCGTGAATTTTCAAGCTTAATTTCCAAACACGTTCTATGTGAAACCAGTCGTGTCCGGATTCTGTACCATCTAATTTTTCTTTTACTAATTCTATAGTTTTATTTATCAATTCCATTAGTTTAATTCTTTTAAAATGATATGCCAAAGTCTCTTGTTGTAACTTCGGAAAAAGTTGATATGTCCAATTTCGCTCTTTTCAGATTCTGAAGTTTTGATAATTCTATAAGTTGGTTTCAGATTAGGATAAGTATTTTTTAACAAAGATTTTACGCCTTTTTCTGTGAGCCAAACATCATCTTCCGCCCGAATTACAAAAACTTTCTGAGCCAAATTTCGGGAAAAATCTTTTGTTTTCTCTAATAATTTGTTGGTGGATTTTTTATTAAGAATCAAAGTTCGCCAATCAAAAGCACTTCCGGAGGGCAAACTTTCGCCAAGCCCGAACCAATGGGCGGGAAAATAACCTAGAACTTTAGTTGATATTGGTTGTATGATGCCAAAACCTAGATACGCTTCGATCTTAGTTTTAAATTTCAGGTTTCCCACAAACGCATTCTGCGTTCCCACAAAAATAAATTCTTCGAACATCTCCGAATTCGGATTCATTCCCAAAATCAATGCGCCAACGGAGTGTCCTAGACAGAATTTCTGATGGTCGGAATAATTGGTTTTGATAAAATCTGTTACGGCTTTATAATCTTTAGTTCCCCAAATTCGCATCGATGCATCAAAACCTTTCATCTTTATAGGTTTGGAGAGCCCAATCCCGCGATAATCATAGGTGATTACCGTGAAACCTTGTTCCGAAAAATATTGTGCAAAAGAAAAGTAAATATGCTGCTTCACACCCGTTGCCGAGTTGATGAGTAACAATTTGTTTCTTGGTTTTTCTGGCTCGAAAAGATGTGCAGACAATGTGTAATTATCGTCTGTCATTAGATCAATACTTTTCATTAAAATCGATTAGACTTCAGTAAAAGTAGAAAAAAATGTGGATGGATTATGGGATTTTAATATGCTTTAGATATTAATTCTTTCATCTCTTTCAGGTAAGGCAAACCTTTTTGAGAACCTCGGTAGTCAGCCGCTTTCAAGGCCACTTCATTTCCAAATTTCACACAATCTTCAATAGAATTCCCGTGAAGCAGTGCGATAGAAAATCCGGATGTAAAGGCGTCTCCCAATCCCATACTGTGCGCTTCTGTGCTGGGATTTTTTCGGAAATACTTCATCTCGGAACCGTCAAAATAGCTGGTGCTGTTGGCGCCGTCTCGTACAAATAATTTATTTGGAAGATGCTTCATAATATCTTCGTGGTTGCCTTTTCCAAAGATGGTTTCCAAATCTGTACTTTTTGCAACAACAAAGGATGCGTAATTGATTACTTCATCTGAAAGTCTGCTGGCTGGAGCAGCATAAATCCCGATTTTTTTATTCAGTTTTTTAGCTTTTTTGAAAAGATATTCTACCGTTTTGGAAGGGATTTCCATTTGTGTGAGAATCAAGTCTGCAGTTGCCAGATATTTCTCGGCTTCGTCTATATTTTCGAAAGATAAACTATAATTGGCTGCAGGAACGACGGTGATCGCATTTCCTTCTTCGGAAGCTGCCACGTAGGCTGTTCCTGTGGCTTCGTCTTCATCTTCGAAAACGTAAACGACATTCACTTTCTCATCATCCAAATTTCTCAAAACCTGCTGTCCGTACGGATCCATCCCAACGCGACTCACAAATGAGGTGTGCGCTCCCAAACGGGACGTTGCAATGGCCTGATTGGCCCCTTTTCCTCCCAAAAAGCTTGTGAGATTTTGGGCAAGAACAGTGTTGTTTGCAGTTGGGATTTTGGAGGTTTTCAGAATCAAATCTATGGAAGAACTTCCTACAACTACTATTTGTGGTTTTGTGTTACTAAGTTTCATTTGTATTATGGATAGATTTCAAAGATCAAATGGAAAAGGCAAATCGCCATTTCATTTTAGCTAAAGTAATCATTTAATCTGTACCGATTTCTATAAATTCTGTAATTAATTTAACTACTTGATTGTCTTTGGAATAACCTATGTATGAGGCGTAAAAACCTTCACCATAACCTGTCTCAAAAGCGACCAGATTTTCGCTCTCCTTATCATAAGGTTTTAGGATCGCAAATTGATCGATTGCACCTTTTTCATCAAAAAAATGTGGATGGAAAAACTCCTCGTAGATTCCCATAAAATCGGCACCTTTTTTATGGAAAAGTTCTTGCTCCAATTTGTTCAAAGCCGTTTGGGAATCTTTGTCCATCAAGCTCCCCATTCCCGATTCTACCAAATAGCCGTAGATTTCTTCGTCTTTTAGATCCTTCAAATTTTGATTATCACACAAAGCCAAGCTCCAGTTTTCGGCAATTTGATTCTTATCAAAAACAATTTCTGCGTAAGCAATGCAATTGGACTCTCTTTCCTTATGAAGCAGAACAGGAAAATCACCTTTTGGAAACTCTTGCGTGAAAGCCGAATGGTCTGGCGAAATCAACGGATCGCTTGCCACGATGAAACCTGATGAAATATGAATGTTTCCAACTTCATAAGTTTCCAAAAGTGGGTTTTCTACAAAATTTTTGGAGAATAGTTTTTTGATATTATCGATGTGGTTCATTGTTGTGAGTTGGATTATTCTGTTTCATTTCGTTTAAAAATCATAAACCGATTTTTATTTTCCTCGGAAAATCTTTTGAAACCAAATTTTTCATATAAAGTGTGCGCATCTTTTGTTGCCAAAAGCATTCCTGGAAGTTCCTTGATGTCTTCATCTTCAAAAACGTGTTGTATCAACAATTTTCCGTAACCTTTTCCTTGTAATTTTGGCTCAATAAAAACATCCATCAAATAAGAAAACCGCACAAAATCTGTCAAAACTCTGGCGTAACCAATTTGTTTTCCATCATCGAATAGTCCAAAATTCAAACTATTATCAACACATTTTTGGACTTTTTCCAAAGTAATTCCTTCATTCCAATAGCTTTGCGTAAGATAAGCGTGAATGTATTCTACATCCATTTCTTCTCTGCTTTTTGAAAAAGTAATGTTCATTTTGATGTTTTTATTAAACTTTGAAAATATCTTACAAAGTTTTCAATTTCTCTTCCAAAAGAACAATTTTATCCTGAGCGTCTTTTTGTTTTTTACGCTCGATTTCTACAACTTCTGGTTTTGCATTAGCCACAAATTTTTCATTTGAAAGCTTTTTGTCAACAGAAATTAAGAAACCTTTCAGATATTTAATTTCTTCTTCTGTTTTGATTTTTTCTTCTCCCAGATCAAGATTTTCGCTTAATGGAATCGAGAATTCATTGGAACCAACCAAGAATGTAAAACTTAGTTTATCAGTTTTTTGAGCAAAATTGATTTCTGAAATATTTGATAATTTCTGCATGACTTCAGCATCTTTAAGCTCTGTTGCATTTGTGAAAACTTCAACTGATTCTCTTGGCGAAATTCCTTTTGATTGTCTGTAATTTCTAACACCGGAAATCACTTCTTTAGCAAAATCAAAATCTTTGATGGTTTGTTCATTATAACTTTCAGATTTTTTCTGTTGAGTGATGATCAAAGCTTCATCGATCTTTCTATCAGAAATCGATTGCCAAAGTTCTTCTGACAAGAACGGCATAAATGGATGCAACAATTTCATCAATTCCTCAAAATAAGCAATTGTTTTTTGATAAACATCTTCGCTGATTGCCTCGCCAAAATTCGGTTTTACGGCTTCCAAATACCAAGAACAGAAATCGTCCCAAATCAATTTATAAACCAAATGCAATCCGTCAGAAATCCTGAATTTTGAGAATTGATCTTCAATCTCACCAATTGTTTTATTTAATTGTTCGCCAAACCATTCGATGGTTTGCAGATCGTGGTTTTGTGCCTTGATAGATTCGTCGCGTTTCCAACCTTGAATCAATTTATAAGCATTCCAAATCTTAGTGGCGAAATTTCGTCCTTGCAACATCAAGTCTTCATCAAACAAAAGATCATTTCCTGCTGCAGAACTTAATAAACTTCCTACACGAACGCCGTCTGCGCCATATTTCT
>JAGNPP010000197.1 GCA_017989575.1 Chryseobacterium sp. | reverse complement strand
GTAAAACACAAAATGCGGAATAAGGCATTAGCCATTCTTCGTTATCTTTAATGAACTTTTTGAAGTTTTTATCCTTCAAAATCCCTTCTTGATTTTCCTCGAAAACAGCTTTTGCAAATTTCCATTTTCCGGAAATCATTTGCTCGTAATCGATTAAACTTAAAGCATTTAGTTCCGCTTTTATATCCTGATATTCTTTTGCTAATTTCTTCGGTAAAGCATAATCCAACTTCTCAATCGAAAGATATTGCGGATGAAGCGCATAAACAGAAATGGCCGCGTACGGATAAGAATCGGTCCAAGTGTAATTCGCAGTGGTATCATTAATTGGTAAAATCTGAATCACAGAAAGTTTCGCATCATTCGCCCAATCTCCTAATTTTTTAATATCAGAAAATTCACCAACACCGAAACCGTCTTCCGTTCTCAAAGAGAAAACAGGAACGGCAACGCCCGCAGAATGCCAAAGTGTTTCATTATTAAATTTAAAATAATGGTCCGCTTTTACATACAAAATATCCTTGGTTGGATTTCCGAAAACCCAACGGTTGTCACCAGGTTCCAGAGAAACAATTTGTCCTGAGGTTTTATCCTTGATGGCATATTTGTAAAGCACTGTTTGGTGAGATTTGATTTCCACCCCAGCTTCCCAAACGCCGTAATCTGTTTCCTTGAGCTCTACTGCATTTTCCGGACTCCAATTTCCCAAAGCATCCACATTTCCAATGACAACCAATTGCCAATTTGGATTGTAAAGTGGCGCTTCTATGCGGAAAAGATGCGAATGTTTTTTCACAACAGATAATTTTGCAGGCTTGAAACCTTGCAAACGGTTGTGTAGGATTTTGTTGGTCAAATAATTTTCCGGGAAATTCTTAAGATTCCACTGATCAAAAATCACAAATTCTTTGAAGCTGTTCGGAAGATCGAGTTTGTGGGTTGGGATTTCTTCATCCAAAACCACATTTTCTTCGTTCAATAAAAGATATTTGTACTCAATTGATTTTGAGAAATAATCAATTTCTGCTGTCCAGTTGTTATTTTCGGAATAGGTCAAGTCGTAGTCGCGGTGATCGTTTTTCTCGTCGTAGAGGCGTAAAACGAGCCGTTGGCCAACTTTTGTTCCAAAGTTAACATTAAAGTATAGTTTCATTTATTAAGGTCTATTAATATTGACGCAATTTAATGATTTATTGAATTATAACTATTATTCCAACAAAAAAATCATTTTTCTGCAATTCTTTCTAAGTAGTCCTTAATATTATTGTCAAGAGAAATGGTGATTCCGCCAATGTTTTTGGCTTTCATATACATCAAAACCTTCTCGTCTCTCAAAGAAAACATTAGGAAATCATTAAACTTGTCAGCCGTAATTCCCTCTTCAGCAAAATATTCCAGATCTATATTTTTATTAATCCAAGCCAATCCTTCCTGCAAATCTTCATATTTATAAAGTCGTTTTAACCTTTTGGATTTTCCACTTACAACGTCATAAATCGCCTGAACATTCACCATTGGTGGAATTCGTATCAAAGGTTTTACAATATCGTCCACTGCATCCGCTGGTTTTTCACGCGGTTTTTCTGGTCCTTTTGGTAATCCAATAGATTTTCTGAGTTCTTCTTTTTTTGCTTCTGCGACTCTTTTATTTTCAATCGTGACTTCTTCAATTTCCATTGGAATTTTGGACAATCGAACTGTTATATTTAGATTGTTGCTGACAATGACTTTCTCACGTTCGTAGTTTTCTTTCACAAATCGGATTTCGTCGCCAGGTTTTGCATTAATGGAAAACTCCCCGAGCTCATTGCTCCAAACTTTTTGGTCGGAAATCATATTGATAATCAAAGTCTTAGGAAGACGCGCAGAATCATCCGTCACCACAATTCCGGAAAGCGTTTGAGAATAGATTGATATGGAAATCAAAAGAAAATAAAGGAATAGAAATTTCTTCAAATGGTCTTAATTTTCGTCAAAAATAGTTTTTTATTGAAACAAAAAAATACGGTTTAACTTTCGTTAACCGTATTTGTAAATATTTAAGATTAAAATTAAATTACTTCACAATGATTTTCTTAGAAACTATGGTTTTCCCATTCTCAGATTCTACATTTACAAGATAAACGCCGGAAACTAATTTCCCTAATTCGATTCTGTTTTCAGAATTGGAAATATTGGTAATGGTTTTATTGGCAACCAAATTCCCGGAAGCATTGTAAACTTTGACATTAGCATTTCCTTTCTGAGACTTTGCAAGTTTTACATTCACAAAACCTTGGGAAATTTTTGTTGGATAGATGTCGTTTTTATCAACACTAATCAATTGCTTGTTGCTTCTTAAAACATAAGGGCTTCCCAAATCATAGATTGGCATATTGATGTTCGCAGTCATTGGTTCCGCTTGTAGAGTTTCTAATTTCAAAGTGTGCAAAACACCACCTTTTGCGCTTGCTAAGATAATTTTTCCTTCAGCATTAACCGCAACGCCGTTTGTAGAGAAATTTTCTGGAAGACCTTTCACTTTGCCAAGAAATTTCGCTTTCATCTCATTAACATTAAATTTGAAAACATTTCCCATAGCCGAAAAAATGTAGAAATTGTTGTTATCATCCGCAATCATATCGCCTCCGAAACCAGTTTGCATCTTGCTCAACTGATTGTCTCCATTTTCTGAATCATCTGTCACAATTCCCAAGTCTGTAACTTCATATTTTCCATTTTTGCTGGAAATTTTCAAAAGTTGAGAACCGGAATTTGAAAGTGTGTAAATATTGCCGTCATTCCCTATTGTCATTCTGGAAAACTGAGAACCAACATCACAAGCTTTTGGATTGGAAAGATTATTTTCCAATAAAGTAATATACTTGGTTTTGGAATCCAAAACGTAAATATTGGGAGAATACATCGGCATATAAACCAAGTTTCCGTTTCCATCTACAGCCAAAGTTGCGATTTGACTTGCTTGTGCGTTGGCGAAAGACTTTTTATCTTCAGAGATTTCCTTATTTAATTTGCTGGAATAAACTTTGGGTTGGTCGTTGCCAGACAAAAGAATATTTTCGGTGATTCCTTTTTTGGAATCTAATGCGCGAAAATCTTGGAAAATAATATTATTGGATTCTTTTCCGGTAAGTGCAAAAATGTCTTGTTGTGCAAAAGAACTTGCTCCGACAAACAATAAAATTAAAGTGGATAGAGATTTTTTCATAGTGTAAGTATTTTTAATTATTGATACTAAGTTAAGTATTTTTGAAACACAACAATCATATCCACAAAAAAACCTTCCGATTTTCACGAAAGGTTTAAATATTTGTTATTTCTGATGAATTAATTCAAAACGTAAGTTGTCCCGTCTCGTCCATCTTTCAGCTCAATTCCTTTTTCCAAAAGCTGGTCACGGATCTGGTCAGACAATTCCCAATTTTTAGATTTTCTGGCTTGATTTCTCAGGTCGATCAAAACCTGCAACGTTTGGTCAAGCTTATCGTTATTCGATTCTTCAATAGTTTCCAATCCTAAAACATCGAAAACAATCGCGTTTAAGAATTGTTTCAAATCTTCATAATCATTGGTAGAGATACTTTCTTTTCCAAGTTTCGAAGCTGAAATAAACTTCACCGCTTCAAATAAATGAGAAATCAAAATAGGACTGTTGAAATCGTCTGACAAAGCTTCCAATACTTTTTCTTTCCAAGCTTTATAATCAAAAGAAGATGTTTCTACGCCTTCTGTCGGAACTTGTGTATTAAGGATTTTTACGGCTTCCATCAATCTGTTGAAGCCTTTTTCGCTCGCTAACATTGCATCATTGGAAATATCCAAAACACTTCTGTAATGCGCCTGCAAAAAGCAGAATCTCAACACACTTGGATGAAACGCTTTTTCAAAGAAATCATTATTCCCAGTGATCAATTCCATTGGAAGAATATAATTTCCTGTTGATTTGCTCATTCTTTGTCCGTTCATCGTCAACATATTGGCGTGCATCCAATATTTCACAGGTTCTACGCCGTTGCACGCTTTTCCTTGAGCGATCTCACATTCGTGGTGCGGGAATTTCAAATCCATTCCACCACCGTGAATATCGAATTGGTCGCCAAGATATTTGGTGCTCATCGCAGTACATTCCAAGTGCCAGCCCGGGAAACCTTCTCCCCAAGGCGACGGCCATTTCATAATATGTTCTGGCGATGCTTTTTTCCAAAGTGCAAAATCCTGTGGATTTTTTTTCTCACCTTGTCCATCCAAATCTCTTGTATTAGCAAATAATTCCTCGATATTTCTTCTGGAAAGTTCTCCATAATTAAGTCCTCTCGCATTGTATTCCAAAACATCGAAATAAACTGAACCATTGCTTTCGTATGCAAAACCTTTTTCAATTAAATCTTTTGCAAGTTCTAATTGTTCGATAATATGACCAGTTGCAGTCGGCTCAATTGTTGGTGGAAGCAAATTGAATTTCTTCAAAACATCGTGAAAATCGACCGTATATTTTTGAACGATTTCCATCGGTTCCAGTTTTTCCAATCTAGATTGCTTGATGAATCTGTCATTATTGATATCGCCATCGTCCGTCAAATGTCCTGCATCTGTAATGTTTCTGACATATCTGACTTTATATCCTAGAAACTGAAGACTTCTGTAAATAAAATCGAAAGATAAAAAAGTTCTCACGTTCCCCAAATGCACGTTGCTGTAAACCGTTGGTCCACAAACGTACATCCCGATATTACCTTCCAAGATGGGTTTGAAAACTTCTTTTTCGCCTGAAAGCGAGTTGTATATTTTTAGTTGCATTGTTTTTATGAATGATAAATTATAATTGATAAATGATTGAATATTTAACGCACAAAATCAGCAACAGATAATTGTTGTGATGAAAATTTGATGTGTCAGTTTTTTATATTTTATCATTTTAATCAAATTTTGCGTGGCTTCCTACATAATGCAGAAACTCCTGTCTCGTAATTGGATTGGTTCTGAAAATCCCACTCAATTCTGCTGTGATTGTAGAACTCGCAGTGTCTTTTATCCCACGACAATTCACACAAAGATGTTTGGCATCGATGATACAAGCGACATTATTCGTCCCTAAAGCTTCTTTTAAAGCATCAACAATTTGCATTGTTAAT
>JAGNPP010000196.1 GCA_017989575.1 Chryseobacterium sp. | reverse complement strand
GAGTACAAATGGGTATTGATCAAAATATTTATCCAATCTCTGCCATTTACACAATGGGTATGAACTTAACATTTTAATTAGAAAATCATGAAAAAAATATTTTTAACATTATCCTTATTTTCACTCATAGTTAGCTGTAATGATGATTTTGTAGATATAAAACCAGAAGGCGCTATAGAGGCTACAGATTTCTTCAAAACAGAAGAAGATGCTATGAAAGCGACTAATGCAATTTACAGTTTCCTAAGAAGTTGGGAAAATACAGGTTTCCCTGCTCAGTATGTTTTTGGTGTGACTGGCGATGATGTGGAGAAAGGATCAAATCCTGGTGATGCATCATTCATTAATGCCTATGACAACTTCTCATTTACAATTAGTGATGATGGAGTGAACGGCTATTGGATTGGTCAATGGCAAGCAGTTGGTAGAGCCAATCAAGTTATTACCAATGTACCAAACATTGAGATGAATGCTACACTTAAAAATAGACTCATTGCAGAAGCTAAAATGCTAAGGGCTTATTTCTATTTTAATTTAGTGAGAATTTATGGCGGTGTTCCAATTTTCGACGGATTGCAGAGAAACTATAATATTCCGAGAAATTCAGCGGCAGAAGTTTATGCTTTTATCGTAAAAGATTTAACTGAAGCTTCTGAGGTTTTACCAGCTTCATATGGAGCGGCAGATTTGGGAAGAGTTACAAAAGGCGGTGCTTTAGGCCTGCTTTCAAAAGTATATCTCTATATGAAAGATTACCAAAAAGCTTATGATACGTCCAACTTAGTAATTGGAATGGGTTACAGTTTGGATTCTGATTTCAATCATTTGTTCAGACCAGCGGGAGAATTTGGGACAGAATCTGTATTCGAAGTTAATTGCGGATGTTCAGCGGAATTTGGAGGTGGTCAATATGCAGAAGTTCAGGGTGTTAGAAATCAATTTGGTTGGGGCTTCTTTACACCAACTCAAGCTTTGGAAGATGCTTTTGAACCTGGCGATATCAGAAAAGAATTTACGATTTTGAGAGAAGGTGAAACTACTCTTGAAGGTGATTTGATTAAAAAAGGAGATCCACAAGCAGGGAATACTTGGAGTCAAAAAGTTTATGTTCCAACTTCATTAAATAATAATGCTTGTGGATATGGATCAATACAGAACTTAAGAATTCTAAGATTTGCAGATATTCTTTTGATTAATGCAGAAGCTGCGAATGAGTTAGGAAACACTGGTGTTGCAACTACAAACATTAATAAAGTAAGACTGAGAGCAAATCTTGGAGAAACTCCTGCTACTTCTCAATCAGCTTTAAGATTAGCAATCTGGCAAGAGAGAAGAGTAGAATTGGCAATGGAAATGGACAGATTCCCGGATCTTGTAAGAACTGGTCAGGCTGAAACTTTCTTAGGGCCATTAGGATTCCAGAAAGGGAAAAATGAGCTATTCCCGATTCCGTTGAATGCTATTATTTCAAGTAATAACATTCTTACACAAAACCCTGGTTATAACTAAAAGTTTTATAACTCAGAATACTAAGAGGAGAGTTTTTATTCTCCTCTTTTTTTATAAATTAATCATAATATAAAATCATGAAAAGTATATTATCATTATCAATCATTTCATTATCAGTATTGTTATCTTGCAAAAATTCTCAAGTTTCAAATTCAAGTACTGATAACAAAACAATTTCCAAAAACCTCTCAGACAATCAATTGATGGACAAAGTTCAAAGCGATGCTCTCAAGTATTTTTGGGATTTCGCAGAACCAAATTCTCTCTTGGGCAGAGAACGCTACCACGAGGACAATATCTATCCAGACAATGACAAACACGTGGTGACAACCGGAGGATCAGGTTTCGGATTGATGACACTTTTAGTTGGAGTCGATAGAAAATTCATTCCACGAAAAGAAGCCGTAAAAAGATTGACCCACATCGCAGATTTTCTCGATAAAGCAGAACGTTTCCACGGCGCTTGGCCACATTGGATCAATGGTGAAACAGGAAAAGTGACGCCGTTTGGGAAGAAAGACAATGGCGGAGATTTGGTGGAAACCGCATTTCTGGTTCAAGGGATTATTTGCGTTCGTGAATATTTCAAAGACGGAAACGAAGAAGAAAAAGCACTCGCTGCAAAAATGGACAAACTCTGGAAAGGCGTGGAGTGGAACTGGTACACAAAAGGTGGCGAAAAAGTCCTCTACTGGCATTGGTCACCAAGTTACGGCTGGGAAATGAACTTCCCACTTCAAGGCTACAACGAGTGTCTGATTACTTACGTTTTGGCCGCGTCATCACCCGATCATTCCATCGATTCCGAGACTTACAACAAAGGTTGGTCACGCAACGGAACTTACACAACAGACGGAACAAAATACGGTTTACCACTTTACGTCAAGCACAATTACGCAGAAGAATTCGGTGGCCCATTATTCTGGTCACAATACTCGTATTTAGGTTTGGATCCAAGAGGATTGTCAGATCAATATGTAAAAAGCTATTGGAATTTGAACAGAAATCACGTCTTGATAGACTACAAATATTGCGTGGAAAATCCACTCAATTACAAAGGTTATTCCGAGAAATATTGGGGATTGACGGCAGGTTACACCAGAAACAAAGATGGTTCTGTAGGTTACGCCGCTCATCAGCCTATGAAAGAAGATTTAGGTGTCATTACGCCGACCGCTGCGCTCAGTTCAATGCCTTATACGCCAAAAGAATCTATGGAAATGCTGAGATTTTTGTACGAAGAAAAACCAAAATTTATCGGAAAAGCTGGACCTTACGATGCAACTTCCATCCATTTTGATGATTGGACAACGCCACGTTATCTCGCTATAGATCAAGGAACTATCGCGCCAATGATCGAGAATCACCGCACAGGATTACTCTGGAATCTCTTTATGAATGCACCAGAAATCCGAAACGGACTCAAAAAAATCGGTTTTAAGTCCGCAGAACATAAGATTGACTAACCAAAAAGTACTATCTTTAAACACGAATATTTAATGTATCTTTTTGGGACATTAAATAGTTTTAGGAGCTTTATCCCGCTTTCCGTTGCAATCTTTTTTGCATCACGATTTGCATAAAGTAGAACTTGAAGCCTATGCAAAAAAGGATTTCCACTGCAATCGGGGCTATGGGATTTGTAATTTAAATCAAACATTTGTCAACGCTCGACGATCAACAAAATTCGAAAAACGAAACAAAATGAATTTAAAACAAAAATTTCTTCCGTTTTTATTTTTAGGAATCACATCTTTGGCAACCGCTCAGGAAATCAAATCTGAGTTTAACAAAGAAGTCAAAGTCCAGAAAAAAATGTCCTACATTTTGGATATGCCTCAAAACACAAAATCCAAAATCCCTTTGATTGTTTTCCTCCACGGTTCTGGCGAGAGAGGCAACGATTTGGAGATTGTGAAAAATCACAGTCCATTTACATATAAGAATTTAATCAAAGAACCCGTTGCTATTTTAGCACCACAATGTCCAGCAAATACTTGGTGGGACACAGAAGCAGTTTATTTCCTCATCAAAGAAATCTCCGAAAAATATAAGATTGATAAGGACAGAATTTACCTCACCGGATTATCGATGGGCGGTTGGGGAACTTTGAAATTAGCGGGCGAGCATCCAGAAATGTTTGCGGCAGTTTCAGCTGTTTGTGCACCTACAGATCGTACGATGTGGGCAAATATCCACAATTACAAAGACCTTAATATCAAATTATTCCACGGTGGAATGGACGATATTGTGCTTCCGGAAAATGCTTTTAACTTTTACCAAAAATTACATCCTGTAAATCCAAAAGCAGAACTCACGATTTTCCCAAATGACAATCACAATTCTTGGGATTCTACCTATTCGGATCCAAAGTTATACGAATGGATGTTATCTCTGAAGAAAAGTAAAAATTAGAAAATTAAAAATATATAAATGAAATCGCTTTTGAAATATTATACTTAAAATATAACAAATCAGGCGATTGCATAAGACATAAAAATAAATTTAAAATATGAAAAAGTTTGTAATCTTAGCTGCACTGGCATTGTCGCCGTACTTTATGGCGCAGGATATTGTATCCAAACCTGTTCAGTCTTTCCAATCTGCTCAATACCAATCCAAGAAAAAAGTTTTTGTTGACAATTTGATTTCCAAAATGACTTTGGACGAGAAAATTGGTCAGCTCAATTTGCCTTCTTCAGGAGATTTTACAACCGGACAAACTCAGAATTCCGATATTGGAAAAAAAATAGAACAAGGCTTAGTAGGTGGACTTTTCAATATCAAAGGTGTTGATAAAATCCGTGCAGTTCAGAAAGTAGCTGTTGAAAAAAGCCGTCTGAAGATTCCAATGATCTTCGGGATGGATGTAATCCACGGTTACGAAACAACATTCCCAATTCCATTGGGGATTGCATCATCTTGGGATATGGATTTGATTCAAAGATCGGCTCAGATTGCGGCTCAAGAATCCACCGCTGACGGAATCAATTGGACATTCTCACCAATGGTAGATGTTTCCAGAGATCCACGATGGGGAAGGGTTTCCGAAGGTTCTGGTGAAGATCCGTATTTGGGAAGCCAGATTGCAAAAGCAATGGTTTATGGTTAT
Organism: Chryseobacterium sp.; assembly: GCA_017989575.1. Classification (GTDB taxonomy): domain Bacteria; phylum Bacteroidota; class Bacteroidia; order Flavobacteriales; family Weeksellaceae; genus Epilithonimonas. The sequence continues at coordinate 518 of JAGNPP010000196.1, read as the reverse complement.
CAAGGAAATGACTTGTCCAAGAAAAATACAATGTTGGCTTGTGTGAAACATTTCGCACTTTACGGTGCTGGAGAAGCAGGTAGAGATTACAATACTGTTGATATGAGCCACGTTCAAATGTACAATATGTATTTCCCACCTTACAAAGCGGCTGTAGATGCTGGTGCAGCTTCTGTGATGGCTTCGTTTAATGAAGTGGACGGGATTCCTGCAACTGGAAACAAATGGCTGATGACAGACGTTCTTAGAAAAGAATGGGATTTCAAAGGCTTTGTGGTGACAGATTATACCGGAATCAATGAAATGATTGACCACGGAATGGGAGATTTGAAACAAGTTTCCGCTTTGGCAATGAACGCCGGAATCGATATGGATATGGTTGGAGAAGGATTTTTGAAAACTTTAAAACAATCAATCTCAGAAGGAAAAGTGACCGAGCAAACCGTTACGGATGCAACAAGAAGAATCCTTGAAGCTAAATACGATCTTGGTCTTTTCGATGATCCTTACAGATATAC
>JAGNPP010000195.1 GCA_017989575.1 Chryseobacterium sp. | reverse complement strand
AATTCCGGTGAAGATTTCTTTTTTCATTACGTACCACCAATCTTTCAAACCAATTTCCTAAAGCGCTATCGCACGGATAATCAACGTCGCGGCTTGCGAACCCGTGTTTCCACCACTTGAGATAATTAATGGAACAAATAATGCCAAGACAACTGCTTTCTGGATTTCATCTTCGAAATGTCCCATTGCAGAAGCTGTTAACATCTCAGAAAAGAAAAGGACGATCAACCAAAATCCACGTTTCTTCACCATTTCAAAAATCGAAGTCTGCGTGTAAGGCATATCCAACGCGTCCAAACCTCCAAACTTTTGGATGTCTTCTGTATTTTGAGATTCAATTTGGTCTAAGATATCATCAATCGTTACGATTCCGACTAAAACACCATTTTCTGTGATGATCGGCAACGCACTACGGTCATATTTTTCGAAATAAGGAACCGCATCTTCTTTGGAAGTTGTAGTTTTGATGGCTACAAAATGATCATCGGTAAGTTCAGAAATCAATTGATCTTCGTCGGCCAATAGGAGAGAGCCGATTGTAATGTCATCGATCAAAATGTTCTTTTCATCCACAACATAAAGGAAGTTCAGCGTTTCCACCTTTTTTCCAACCTTTTTGATTTGCTGTAGACAACGTTTTACAGTCCATTCTTTACGGATTTGGACGTAATAAGGCGTCATCAAACGCGCGATAGAATCTGCCTCGTAACCGAGAAGTTTCAAAGCAACACGGCGTTCCTGCGGATTCAGAAGGTTGATGGAAGATTTAATTAATTCATCCGGAAAGTCTTCAAACAGTTGAGTTCTGTCGTCGGGCGACATTTCGTTCAAGATGTCAGAAACTTCGTGGCTTGCAATGCTTCGGATTGTTTCTTCCTGAAAATCAGGATCTAAGTGTGAGAAAACATCTGCTTTTTCAGATTTCGGTAATTTCAGAAATTGCAACAAGCGTTCCTTCACTGGCAATTTGCTCAGTGATTCTGCAACGTCGGCTGGATTTAATATGATTTCCGGATTCTCGATTGTTTAGAATTTTGCATTGCAAAAGTATTAAAATCTGAAAGAAATCCTTTAGAAATAGATTAATATAATGTGAATAAAAAGTAGTTTAGAACAGAATAAAATTAGTTGACCAACTCTTTGTGAATTTTTCTGATGGCGCCTTTTGTCCCGATGATCACAGAATTGGATGCAGAACCGAGCAATCTTCCGTTTCCTTTGTAAGTATCATAAGAAGTTTCCATGATAAAATGCCCTTTGGAATCATACAGTTTCATACTCACAATCACTTGATTTGAAAATACATACTTCCCAAATCCAACTTTAAAATATTTCACTTTTGGTATGATTGCAGCATCAGCATTATTGTTCTGACAAATCTCTTTTACCATTTTTGGATCCACTTCATCAAAAGAAATTGGTGTATCAACCTGTAAATATTTGATATTTCCAAGTGATTTCATTTTGTCAGATGTTGCACTATAAAAGGCGGAGTAAGTTGGTTCTTTGATTTCTGTAATATCTGGAAAAATCTCCGGATTGAAATAAAGGACGGTTTTCACTTTAGAAATTTTGAAATCATTGTTTTTATAAACCAAAGTATCTCCATAATTTGCACAGGAAATCAGGAGGATTGATAGGTAGAAAGTTAGAAAAAAAGAGGGTAGATTTGTTTTCATTTGCTTCTGCAAAAATACAATCAAATTTCAATATTTCTATTAAAATTTTAAGATTTTTTTAACATTATTTTAAAATAAGAAAAACCGTCTAAAATAGACGGTTTCAAAGTGTTAGGAATAATTTTTTAGTCTTTTTTAATGACTTTATACGATTCAACTCCGTTTTCTGAATGAGTTCTTAGGATGTAATTCCCGGAATTTAATTTCTCCAGGTTCACCTGAGTTTCTTTCTGATTAGGATTTACATTCATGATTTTTCTTCCAGAGCTGTCGAATACTTCGATATTTTTAATTTCTCTCGGAGATTTGATGTAAAGAATATTCTTCGTCGGATTTGGATAGATCTGCGTTTTTTTAATCTCGGTATTTGAAGTTCCAAGCGATGAACAATCACTTACAACATTAATATAAGCAAGTTTTGTAACCGTTCCGGTTCCGATGTAATTTGCAGCAACTAATTTGACCTGATAAACGCCAGCTGTATTGTAAGTTACGTTCACAACTTTTGTAGAGGCTGTTGCAGGCGAACCTCCATCAAAAGTCCAGGTCCAGCCTGTCGGTTTGTTGGTTGATGTGTCTGTAAACTTGACAGTCTGTCCTGTACAAATTGTAGTTTTGTCGGCAGTGAAATCTGCAACCGGCGGATCTATCGGGCAAACATCTGTGGTTTTATCTACTGCTAATCCATCTCCATTTCCACCGAAATAAGCGTAAAAATGATATGGTGTAGAACAACTTGCATTTTCCAGATTTTCTACTGTCGCGCCATCTCCATTGCCTCCAAAGTAGGCAAAATGATGGTAAGGCGTTCCACACGTCGCATTATCTGCAATAGTCTCTACAGATCCGCCGTCGCCCATACCCCCAAAATAGGCAAACAGATGGAAAGGTGCTCCACAGGAATTATTTTCTACCGTTTCCGTTGCAAATCCGTCTGCATTTCCTCCCCGATAAGGATAGAGTTCCTCACCCTGAGCCTTTAGAAAAGAACTGAGCAGAAAGACGAGACAGAAAACCGATAGTTTGGTTATAATTGTTTTCATCTTCTAATTTGATTTAATTGTTAATTGATAATTTTAATAGAAAGTTGCCTTTCCTTTTCAAATTAGACATTGTTATCTTACACCACGTCCGCCGTAGCTTGCGCCTCTGGTTGTGGAAGAAGTTGGCGCACCTTGATTTCTGTCAGAAATTCTCAATGATAAAGAATTATCTCCGCTGTAGCCACTTGCACCGTCGAAACCACCACCGCGGAAAATTACTCCCGTATTATCCGGCCAGTTTGTTTGGTTGGAATCGCCATCAACTGCAGCGATTGTGGATAGTTCGCCATCGCCTAAAACGCCTGTATATGCGCTTCCTCCGGTTTTTGTATTGACGGTATATTCGTAGATATTACCGCTCATTTCCATAGCGCCGTAATATGCTGCAGATGCCGATGCTCTGCCAGAAGATCCGGTTGCAGTAAATCCTACTTTTGTAGCACCATTTATTGATACTGGGACGTATCCGCTTAATTGCTGATAATTTGCTCTTCCATTTGTCACAGAATTATAGCCTTCATTTGCTAATCCGGAATTAAGAACGCCAGCAGGTGCAACATAAGAAATAGTAGTGGTTCCCCAGGCAAATTCCCCTGCAACAGAAGCAAGCGGACCTCTTGTGATCTTTTCAAATTCCAGTTCAGACATTGGTCTCAAAGCAGACCAGTCGAGATAAGCGGTAAAATCTGACCAGCTTTGATAGCCCATTGCAATATTTTGTCCGTCATTAAGGTCATCAAAATCACCACTTGTTAGGTCGCAGCCATAGACAGCTGGTGTAGAAGCGTTACTTCCCGGTACTTTTATTTTGATTCCATTTCGGCTCGCATTTGCAAAGGCAAAAGTTCCGGTTGCAGAGTCAGGATTGGCAACAGATCTTCTCGCTTGTTGTCCGTAAGTCAATGTATTAAGGAATTCTACATATTGCTCTTGTGTGATCTCATATTTCATACTGTAGAAACTCTTGAAACCTTTCGGGAAAGTAGAAGGCGCAGAATTTCCTGTTCCTATAGAACTTGTGGTAATATTAGAATTTTCGGCAGTTACCTGATAGTTATAAGTTGGACTTATACCAAAACCTGCATTAGTTGTATCGCCAATCCAAAAACTTCCCTGCGGGATATTGACCATTTCTACACCGAAAACTTTGAAGTTATAATTTTCATAATTCGCAGCCGCTACGTTCATCTTAAGTGTCACGGAAGTAGAGGAGATGTTGCCACCACCTATTGCACTTCTGTAAACAAAAACACCTTTACCATCTGTAACAGCATCTATTTTAAGTGGCGAAGCAGTAGAATGATCCGATGATGTAACACTTAGGTTGGCGTGTTTCCAAAGTTTATCTGCACAATCTTGGTATTTAAGAAATACCCAGACCGCATCGTAATTGGCAGGAGCAATATTCGTTTTCCAGCTGTTATCCCATTGGATGTTAAAAGTAACCGTTCCGGCACTCGTATCAACACTTGTACCAGTAATTTTTAAATTATTTGCCTGAGTATTTACAGCAAATAAACCGATTGCAGCGATTGCAATTTTCTTGAAGTAGTTTTGTGATTTCATAAGAAAGAATTTTTATTAATAATTGTTTCACAAATCTACTTTCCCATCGGGCTTCCCGAAATAAGGCATTTGCCGTATTTTGATTTTTAATTGCCAAAACCAACAAAATCCTTACTTTTGTTTCTATGACTTCAAACGACAAAAGATTATATCTCATAGATGCTTACGCAATGATTTTCCGTGGCTATTTTGCATTCATCAAAAACCCAAGAATCACGACAAAAGGCATCAATACATCGGCAATTTTTGGCTTTACTAATTCTTTGATTGAATTAATAAAAAGAGATCGTCCTACACACTTAGCTGTTGTTTTTGATGTAGGGAGAACCAATGTCCGCCACGATGATTATGCAGAATATAAAGCCAACCGTCTGGAAACGCCGGAACCGATTCTTTTAGCAAAACCTTTTATTAACAGTATTTTGGAGGCGATGCACATTCCGATTCTGGGGGTAGAAGGCTATGAAGCCGATGATGTCATTGGAACGATTGCCTGCAAAGCTGAGAAACAAGGCTACAATGTATTTATGGTAACACCAGACAAGGATTTTGCACAGTTGGTGACAGACAAGATCAAGATCTACAAACCAAGTATGAAAGGCAGTGATATCGAGATTCTAGGTGTTGAAGAAATCAAAGCTAAGTATGAGATCAATGATCCGAAACAAATCATAGATTATCTAGGAATGATGGGGGATGCTGTGGATAATATTCCTGGATTAGATGGTGTTGGTGATAAAACGGCTAGAAAATTCATTCAGGAATTTGGATCTATGGAAAATCTTTTGGCGAACACGCACACGCTGAAAGGAAAAATGAAGGAGAAAGTAGAAGCCAGCGCAGAACGTGGACTTATGTCTAAGAAATTAGCCACCATAATTTGTGACGCTCCAAT
>JAGNPP010000194.1 GCA_017989575.1 Chryseobacterium sp. | reverse complement strand
ATTCTACCTTTCGCACCAACAGCCAAGTCATTGTTAAGAAATTCTCCAACGCCAAAACTGTTCATAATTTTTTTCCATTCATCTACACCTTTTGAAGGATTTCCTGGATATTTTTTAATAATCGAGATATAAGCGTAAGTAAAATAACAGTTGCTAGAGACTTGAATAGATGGAATCAAAGGATCTGCACCACCGTGACCTTTGATGCTTTTCCCACGATAGAAAAATCCTCTTCCACACGGGAAAATTGTTTGATCTGTCATTACCCCCATTTCCATTGCCGCAAGCGCTGTTAACAATTTAAAAGTGGATCCTGGTGGGTAAGCCGCTTGGATTGATCTGTCAAAAGTTGGTTTATTTTCAAAGATGGTATCGTTGGCTAATCTGTAAAGATTTCGAGATTTGTTTGGACCAGTAAAAAGATTTGGATCGATGTCTGGGCCAGTTGCCATCGTGAGAATTTCGCCATTATTTGGATCTAAAGCCACAACTGCACCGTGTTTGTTCACAAGCATTTCCTGAGCCATTCTTTGCAAATCGTAGTCGATGGTTAAAGTTAAATCTTTTCCAGTAACAACTTCTTTATCTAATTCTCCATTTTTATAGGAACCAATGCTTCTTTGGCGAATGTCTTTCTGGATGTATTTCATTCCTTTTTCGCCTCGAAGTTCTTTTTCATAAGATTTTTCAACACCACTTTTCCCTACAAAGTCTCCTGGCAGATAATAAGTTGAATCTTTTTTGATATCAGCATCATTTACCTGATTCGTATATCCCAAAAGATTCCCGGACGTGTTGACTTCATATTGTCTTTGCGGACGCGGAACAATGCTAAAAGCTGGATACTTGAATATCAATTCCTGAATTCTCGCCATCTCTTCACGACTTAGATTTTTCATAAAAGTCATTGGCGTCAGCTTGGAATAGTATTTTTCCTTTTCGATATTTTTCACTGTTCGAACGAATTGGGGCTCAGTAATTCCCAATAATTTGCAAAAGCCAATCGTATCGAAATCTGGTTTCAAAAGTGCCGCAGTGTAAGAAATCTCGAAAGCCGGTTGATTCCCAACCAATATCTTTCCATTTCTGTCAAAAATAACACCTCTTGGTGGGATAACATATTCTATTTTAATTGATGTATTGGCAGCATTCAGCGCATAACGATCTGTGAATAGTTGCAAATATGAGAGTCTTGCAATAAAAATAACTGCAAGTATAGAAAGGATGAGCGTGATTTTGAGATATTGTGGTTTCATTGGTGTTTTTAAATCTTTTCAAAGAACACACGCAACTCGGATATCAGAGAAAGTTTTTTTTGTTTTTTGACAGACATTCTTTCGGATTCAGACTTTTTGTTTGATTTTAAATGCTAATGTATAGGCTAATATAAATACAAACGAAATTATACTGGTAACTATTACATTAAATAAAATTTCAAAAAATCTGTCGAACTTAAAGAATTCGATGTATTGTACCAAAAGTTGATGAATGAAAATACTCGTAACAATAAAAAATATAAACTGCGTCCACTGGATACTCTGGAAAGAGAAAAAATCCGTCGTTGTATCTGTGGATGTTCTGAATATGATGGTTCTAAAATAAGCGACAACTGTTGTCGCAAAAGCATTGATTCCCCAAGTTCCGAGGAAAGCATCAACACATAATCCTAAAATAAAACTTAACGCCAAAAAATGAAATCTGTTTCTGAAAAATGGATAAAACATCACAAAAACAGGATAAAGCACAGGAATGTATTGTCCGAATAGCGCAATTCTATTCAGAATAAAGATTTGAAAAGCCGTTAAAATTGCGATCAATGCAAGATCTGAGACAACGTTTCTACTGACCATCTTTCGTAATTTGAACTTTTAAAGAATCATCGATTTTCTGAACTTCTGATTTTTTCAGATTCCGAACCACATACACTTTGCTTAGTTTCCCAATTTTTTCGCTGAGTTCTACAGAAATGTCCCAAAATCCGGTTTTGCTATCCACTTCAAAACCTGCGATTGTACCAACTTGGATTCCCGCTGGAAAAATGGAAGATTTACCATCTGTTACAACAGTATCTCCAACTTTGAGCGGAACATATTTTGGAATATCAGAAAGCGTCATCGTTCTCGTGTCATCACCTTTCCAAGACAGCGTTCCGAAATAGCCAGATTTTTTAAGCGACGCACTGATTTTAATTTTATTGACACTCAAAATCGATTTGACCAATGCGTAATTATCGGTTGTATTAATGACAATTCCGGCAATTCCGTTTGGAGCAATCACACCCATATTGGAGCCCACGCCTTGCAAACGTCCTCGATTGATGGTGTAATAATTATCTCTTCTGTTGATACTGTTGAAAACCACTTCGCCATCTACAAAAGTATAGATTTGTCCGCCTCCGATGGTATCATAAACTCTTCGGAAACTAGGTTTTTCAACTTTATCTTTTCCGTAAAGCTCAATCATCAAAGCTTTATTTTGAGAAACAAGGTCTTCGTTGATTTGTTTTAATTTCAAATAAGAAGTTCCTTCGTCGATATAACCAGAAACCCAAGAGTTGAAAGCCGCAGTTTTTGCCGCCAAAAAACTTTGTTGCATAGAGTTTTTGCTGAATATCAATACAATTGAAACCAATTGCAAGAATATGAAGAACACAAACAATGCATTCTTGGAAAAAAATCTCAGCAAATTACCCATCTAAGCTATAAATGATAATTGATAAATTATGAATGATTAGACTTTGCTAAAATTATAAAGCATCGCCAAACCTTTAAATTTATTCAAATTTTAGATAAAAATTTATTTGATTAGGAAATTGAATTTATCCATATTCTTAAGAGCAATCCCAGTTCCTCTCACAACCGCTCTCAACGGATCTTCTGCCACAAAAACAGGAAGTCCCGTTTTCCTATGAAGTCTGTCTGCCAAACCTCTCAGAAGCGCTCCACCACCAGCAAGATAGATTCCGGTTTTGTAAATATCGGCCGCCAATTCTGGAGGAGTCAAAGATAGAGTTTCCATCACCGCATCCTCGATTCTGATGATTGATTTGTCAAGCGCTTTGGCAATTTCTTTATAATTAACCATAATTTCTTTTGGCTTCCCGGTAATCAAATCCCTACCTTGTACAGGAATATCATCAATTGGAACATCCAACTCTTCTACAGCTGAACCAACTTCAATTTTGATTCTTTCAGCAGTTCTTTCTCCGATATATAAATTATGATGTGTTCTTAAGTAATAAGCAATGTCATTGGTAAAAACGTCACCTGCAATCTTCACAGACTTGTCGCAAACAATTCCGCCAAGTGCAACCACAGCAATCTCTGTTGTTCCTCCACCTATGTCGATAATCATATTACCTTCCGGCTTCTGAACATCAATCCCAACTCCTATTGCAGCAGCCATTGGTTCATAAATCAAACGAACTTCTTTCGCATTCACTTTCTGAGCAGAATCTCTTACCGCTCTTTTCTCCACCTCCGTAATCCCTGAAGGAATACAAATCACGATTCTAAGTGCTGGCTGAAAAAACTTCCCTTTGATACCCGGAATTTGTTTGATAAATTCCTTAATCATATGTTCTGAAGCGTGGAAATCTGCGATCACACCATCTTTTAATGGGCGAACGGTTTTGATATCCTCGTGGGTCTTTCCTTGCATATGTTTCGCTTGTTCACCCACGGCAATCGGCTTGCCAGTCGACCGCTCTATCGCGACGATAGAAGGCTGATCCACAACTATTTTGTTGTTGTGTATGATAAGCGTGTTCGCAGTTCCCAAGTCAATCGCAATCTCTTGCGTAAACATATCCAATATACCCATTTTCTGTCAGTAATTATTAAGTTTACAAAGATATAAATTTAGAGTCGTTCTATCGGATGAAATAAAAATTAATTTGGTTAAAATTTTATTAAAATTTCAATAATTTTTATTGTGCAAAAATTCTAAATATCAATTGGAAATCAAAAATTATTACTACTACACCAAATCCACACATACATTGTTATTTTTACTAAGATCTCCAGCATATTACATAGATTTTATCAATTCTACAAAATGATATTCGGAAAGAGTCTTTGTATTTAATATTGTAAATTTGCAAGCTGAAAATGAGCTCAAAAAATAAATTTCACCAGACATCAGATTTCGCCGTTCTTAGCATCAGTTATGAAAAAGCCGATGCAGAAACACGGGGAAGATTTGCGTTTTTTGATGACCATATCAAAGCTTTTGTGAATCAAATCCACGAGCAGGATTACGGTGACGCGTTTGTTGTTTCCACTTGCAACAGGACGGAAATCTATTCAACGACAAAGAATTATCTTCACATTGCAGAGCTTTATTGCAACACAGTTGGAGTTTCACTTTCCGAGTTTCTGAATTATGTAAATGTGCTTCAAAGAGAAGACGCATTATTTCATCTTTTCCGTGTCGCCGCAGGTTTGGAAAGCCAAATCATCGGTGATTTCGAGATTGTGTCTCAAATCAAGAATGCTTATCATCGATTCAAAAAATATAAAGATTTTTCTAATCCTTATTTGGAACGCGCCATCAATTCTTCGATTCAAATTTCGAAGAGAATCAAGAACGAAACGGGAATAAGCACAGGTTCAGCTTCGGTTTCTTACGCGGCGGTTCATTATATTTTAAATAATACAAAGCATATTCACGAGAAGAATATTTTACTTTTGGGTGTTGGCGAAATTGGCCAAAATACGATTGAAAACCTTGTAAAGCACATCTATCAGCCAAAAATAAAAATTGCCAATCGCTCTTTTGAAAAAGCGGAGAAAATTGCTGACAAATACAATATTCCTCAAATCGATTTTGAAACGTTCCCAGACGAATTGAAGCAAACCGATGTGTTAATCGTTGCAACTGGCGCTCAGAAATACATTATTGACAAAACTAATTTTCCTAAAAATAAGGAAATGCTTGTCATCGATTTATCAATTCCGAATAACGTTCAGAAAGAAATCGGGAATTGGGAAAACGTGACTTTGATTGATGTTGACCAACTTTCACAAACCATTCAGGAAACGATGGAACAACGCAAGAAAGAAATCCCGAAAGCGGAAGGCATCATCAAAGAAATGGCGAAGGAATTTGCAGATTGGGAAAAGAAAAGAAAATTGGCTCCACAAATCAATCATTTCAAAAATTCTTTGAAGAAAATCGAGGAAAA
>JAGNPP010000193.1 GCA_017989575.1 Chryseobacterium sp. | reverse complement strand
GCTTTAAAACAAGGATATTGAGCAAAATAACAGCATTAACTTTCATTCAATTTGTAAATGTTTTTGTATTTAATAGAAAAATGAATAATATTAAAATTGCTTTAGTTTGATAATGCACTACGAGTTATCTTTATAAAAAAACAATATGACACTACTAATTTTATTAGCGATTTTGACTTTCGTTCCTTTGATAATCGCCAGTTTTTTGATTAAAAGAGAAAATCCAGCAATTACATTTGTTAGCTTCTGCTTATTTTTTTTACTGCCAATTTTAGGACCTCTTATTTATATTGGATATTATTACTACTCGAATCGACCAACGCAAAAGCCTATTTCATTATAATATAAAATATCGATTCTAATAGCTTTTTTATTCTCTACTCTGATATTGAGTTTGATTTTTTGCTTTGATGATTGTTGATATCTAAATTTTCACGTCTACTTTCTTGGACTGGTTCTCTTCCTCCGCCAAACTGTGTTGCAAAAAGGATAGCCAAAACGGCGAAACAGACCAACAAAGCAGCAATCACGATGAAAATCTTTTTGCGCAATGTAAGATTTGGAATGTATGAAACCAAAAATATCAAGATGACCAATAAAATTACAAATAATGCGGTGATTCCCATAAGATGTTTAAAAATTCTAATGCAAATGAATTTGTAAATACGAATTTAATAAAAATATGAATCCAATATTAAAATAAAAAATCCGTCCGAGAAAATTTCCCGAACGGATTGATATTTTGAATGTTATCTTAATTATATTCTACTTCAAAGCAATCTCAACAACTTCGCTCATATTGGTCACATAATTGACTTTCAAGTGTTTAAGATAATCTTTTTTAATTTCCTCAACATCTTTTCTATTCGCTTCACAAAGAATCACTTCTTTGATTCCGGCTCTTGTAGCGGCAAGTAATTTTTCCTTGATTCCTCCAACTGGAAGCACTTTTCCGCGAAGTGTAATCTCGCCTGTCATTGCCAAATGAGGTTTCACTTTTGTGTTTTTGTAACTGGAAACCATCGAGGTCAACATTGCAATTCCCGCAGAAGGTCCATCTTTTGGCGTTGCGCCTTCTGGAACGTGAACGTGGATGTTTTTCTTCTCGATATCTTCTTCAGAAATGCCTAATTCTTCGTAATGTGCTTTGATGAATTCTAATGCGATTGTTGCAGATTCTTTCATTACATTTCCGAGATTTCCGGTCATTGTCAAAGCGCCTTTTCCTTTGGATAGAATACTTTCAATAAAGAGAATATCACCACCAACACTTGTCCACGCTAAACCTGTTACCACGCCGGGAACATCAGTGATTTCGGCCAAAGTTTTCGGTCTTGGAACACCAAGTATTTCATCGACTTTATCAATAGAGATTTTCGGGTCGAAGTCTTTTTCCATCGCAATCTGAAGTGCCACCCAACGGGCGATTCCTGCAATTTTTTTCTCCAATAATCTCACGCCACTTTCGGACGTGTGCGCATCGATGATATGTTTCAATTCTGCGTTTCCGAGTTTTAGGTTTTTCGAATCCAAACCATTTTCACGCAATTGTTTTTTTACCAAATGTCGTTTTGCGATTTCAATCTTTTCTTCCAAAGTATAACCCGCAATGCTAATGATTTCCATTCTGTCCAAAAGCGGACGCTGAACGGAAGAAAGCGAATTGGCTGTTGCTATGAACATCACTTTCGAAAGGTCATAACCAAGTTCTAAGAAATTATCATAGAAATTATTATTTTGCTCAGGATCAAGAACTTCTAACAAAGCTGAACTTGGATCACCGTGAATTCCTTGTCCAATTTTATCAATCTCATCCAACACAATTACAGGATTTGATGTTCCTGATTTTTTGATAGATTGAAGAATCCTTCCCGCCATCGCACCAATGTAGGTTTTTCTGTGACCACGGATTTCGCTTTCGTCGTGCAATCCACCAAGGGAAAGTCGAACATATTTTCTGCCAAGTGCATCAGCCACAGATTTTCCAAGCGAGGTTTTCCCAACACCTGGAGGACCAACCAAACAAAGGATTGGCGATTTCATATCATTTTTCAATTTCAAAACAGCGATGTGTTCCAAAATCCTTTTCTTAATATCTTCAAGTCCGAAATGTTCTTTATCCAAGAGCTTTTCCGCTTTATTCAAATCGAATGCATCTTTGGAATAATGTTCCCAAGGCAGATCGGTGAAAAAGTCCAAATAATTACGTTGAACGTTATAATCCGGCGAGCTTGAATGTTGTCTGGAAAGTCTTTGTAATTCTTTCTCGAAGTGTTTTTCAACTTCGTCATTCCATTTTAGTTTGGATGCTTTTTTTCTGAACTCATCTGCATCAGATTCTGCGCCACCGCCCAATTCTTCTTGGATGGTTCGGATTTGTTGATTCAGAAAATATTCGCGTTGTTGCTTGTCCAGATCCTTGCTGGTTTTCTGATGAATTTGGCTTTTCAATTCCAAATGACGGAAATCGTCGTGCATCAATTCGTACAAGTTTTTTGCACGCCCAATCAAGGTTTTTTCGTCCAGCAATCTTTGTTTTTTGTCTGAAGAAAAATTTCCATTTGCGGAAACAAAATTCAATAGATCTTCGTGTCCATCAATGTTTTTCAGGGCAAATTGCGCCGCGTTCGGAATATTTGGGTCGATGTTGATGATTTTTTCTGCCAAATCTTTGATGTTGTCCATCAATGCAGAAAATTCCTCTTTATCTTTTGGTTGCGCGTCTCTTTGTTTGGTAATCTCTGCCAAGAAGTAAGGCTCATTAGAAACAAATTTTTTCACTTTGAATCGCTGAACACCTCTCGTGATCGCAGTAATGTTACCTTCCGGAAGTGTGATTATTTTAAGGATTTTTGCCAAAGTTCCAACCGTGTAAAGATCTTGCTCAGTCGGATTTTCTTCGTTAGGGTTTTTTTGGCTGATGATTCCCACAAGTTTATTTTCTCTTTGGGCATCCTCCAAAAGTCTTTTTGATTTTTCTCTTCCAGCAGTAATAGGGGTGATCACTTTCGGGAACATCACCATATTTCTAACGGGAAGAATTGGGAAAACCGTTTGGGTTTTGTCGGCTTCGTGATTGCCAAGTTCATCCAGATTGATTTCTTCTGCTACAATCCCGAAACCTTCATCAAGAATCTCTTCAAAGTTGATATTATCAAATTCTGTCATAGTATATTGAATGACATAATGTCATTAATCTTAATTGATATAAAAATCATTCCTCAATTTTAACGGAGAAACAATACTGTTTTAAACGAATCTATAATTTCGCAAGAGATGTGCCATTAGGAAAAGCAATACAATTTGTCAGTTTAATAAAAGAGAACCCTTTCAGAAATTAATCCAAAAGGGCTAAAAATTCATTTGAAAGAAACTATATTTTTTCGTTATTTTCTTTTACTAACAAATCTCCATAATAAAGAGTCAGTAAACAAATTGATAAGCAGACCAATAATCCTGTTACAAAAGCTTTTGGAAAACCGACAATTATGATTGATGAAATGATGTAAATTAAAAATCCGCTTCCGAATTTTAAGATTCGTTCTGTTCTTGTCATATTTTTTGTCTTTAGGACAATAAATATGGGAATGAAAAAACTTAGAAGCAATCCCGCAAAACGAGTATTTATATTCGCCCAAGAATCCAAAGTCATAAAACCAATAATTCCCATTAATGTCATATTAATAACGATGAGAAAAAAGTAGTTGATAACTATCTCAAAATATTTTGGACTTTGGCTTGTTTGTAAACCGTTTTCCGGAATATCTATTTCTAAAGCGGAGCAGATTAATTTTAAAGTATTTCCTCTCGGTAGATTTTTGTTATTCTCAACACGTTGAATTGTTCTCAAGTTGACCTTTGCCAAGTCTGCTAAATCTTCTTGAGTTAAATTTTTATTTTTCCTTGAAGTTGAAATTAGGTTGCCAATAGAATTCATTTGTTTTTTTGACAAATTTAAATAATCCGTCTTGAAGATAACAACGACAATTGGACGACATTTTTACGGCATTTGCTTTAAACCAACATCCTCTGCGCTTTTTTCACACCTTCTACCAGAATATCAATTTCTTCCAAAGTATTATAAACTGCAAAACTTGCGCGAACCGTTCCTGCAATGTTGAAGAAATCCATAATCGGTTGGGTGCAATGGTGTCCTGTTCTCACGGCGATTCCTAGTTTGTCGAGAATCATTCCAGTATCAGAAGCAATTCCTGCGCCTTCCAAGTTGAAAGATACTACGCCCGTTCTGTTTGCTTTTTCACCATAGATTTTAATGCCTTCTAATTCCAGAAGTTTTTTCTGAGCGTAATTCAGAAGGTCATTTTCGTGGTTTTGAAGATTTTGATGACCAATTTCTTCAATAAAATCTACCGCTGCGCCGAGAGCGATGTTACCACCAACATTCGGCGTTCCAGCTTCGAATTTGAAAGGTAAACCTGCGTAAGTGGTTTTCTCGAAACTGCAGACTGCAATCATTTCGCCGCCGCCGTGGAAAGGATGAAGGTTTTCAAGCACGGATCCTTTCCCGTAAAGAATTCCTGTTCCCATTGGTGCGTACATTTTGTGTCCCGAGAAGACGAAGAAATCATAATCCAGTTTCTGAACATCGATTTTGAAATGCGGTGCAGATTGAGCGCCATCAATCAAAATGTAAGCGTTAGAAAGTCTTCTTGTTTTTTCAATGATTTCTTCGATGGGATTGATGATTCCCAAAGCATTAGAAACTTGATTTACAGAAACTACTTTTGTTTTTTCGTTCAGCCATTCATCCAAAACATCGATTTGAAGGATTCCGTTTTCGTCCATTGGGATGACGCGGAGTTTTGCACCGGTTCTTTCGCAAAGCATCTGCCACGGAACGATGTTGGAGTGATGTTCCAAATAAGAAATGATGATTTCGTCGTTTGGCTTGATTTGATTGGTTAAAGCATAAGCTACGAGATTGATTCCTTCCGTTGTTCCTTTTGTGAAAATGACTTCGTAGTCGTGTTTTGCATTGATGAAACCTTGGATCTTCTGTCTGGAAAGTTCCATTTCTTCAGTGGCTAATTGACTCAACGTGTGGATGCCACGGTGAACGTTGGCATTGATGGTTTCATAATATTTCTCCCAGGTTTTGATGACTGAAATTGGTTTTTGGGAAGTTGCGGCATTGTCTAGATAAACTAATGGTTTGCCTTTGACTTCTTGG
>JAGNPP010000192.1 GCA_017989575.1 Chryseobacterium sp. | reverse complement strand
TTTCCTGAGTCCATTGATAACAGCCGAAAAATTTGTCCATTCCGGTCAGGTCGAGATAAAATTCATCGATGCTCGCTTTTTCCATTAACGGCACTTTATCCTGAATCACTTCTGTGACCAAATGAGACAATTTCGAATAAAGTTCATAATCACCTTTCATCACTTTTGCTTCCGGACAAAGTCTGAGCGCCATTTTGATTGGCATCGCAGAACGAACACCAAATTTTCGCGCTTCATACGAACAAGACGCCACCACACCACGGTCGCCACCTCCGATTATCAGAGGGATTCCGTTGAGTTCTGAGTGGTTCAGTCTTTCGCAGGACACAAAAAACGTGTCCATATCCATATGTACAATTGCTCGATTCACGTGACAAAATTAGTTACATTTTAAAACAAAATGATTATATTTGTTGTTACAAATTATAACAATGTCAATTTTTTCAGATAACATCAGGTTTTTAAGAGCAAAGAAAATGACGACTCAACAAGAGTTGGCAGATACCTTAATTATCACAAGGTCGCGGTACGTTTCTTACGAAGATGGGCGTTCGGAACCGCCGTATGAAGTCCTCATTACAATGTCGAAGTTCTTTCACATAAGCATCGATTTGCTTTTGACGGTGAATATCAGAAAATATCCACTTGAAGAAATGATGAATCTCCCGGACAACAGAATCGTACTGCCAATCATCGTAGATAATTTGGGAAATAACAGCATCGAAATCATTCCTCAAAAAGCGTCGATGGGATATTTGTCAGGCTACAGCGACCCAGAATATATCGAAAGTCTTCAGCGGATTTCATTGCCATTTTTGACCAATGGAAAATACCGGGCGTTCCCAGCGCAAGGTGATTCTATGCCTCCTTTCAAAGATGGTTCGTTCATTATCGGGAAATATGTGGAAGATATTGAGGATTTGAAAATCAATAAAAGTTACATTTTCGTGACTTTGAATGATGGGATATCCTACAAACGATTCAAAGGGCAAAAGAAAAAAGCCATCGAGGTTTCGGCGGACAATTCTTTTTACAAGCCTTATGAGATTCCGTTGGGCGAGATTGTGGAAATCTGGCAATATGCATCGGGGATTTTTCCTGAGGATTTTGAGCCCGATAATTTTGATAATTATAATTTGAAAGATATGTTTTTGGAAATCAGAAAAGATATCAAAGAATTGGACAACAAGGTTTCGAATTCCAAATAAATTTTAAAAATGTACAGTACAGATATGCAACTCAGTTTGTTTGATGCAGGCGAATATTACCAATTTCCGACCGAGTTATTGGATTATACCGAACATTTTTTGTCTGAGGAAAGAGCAACAGAAATTGAAAAAAATCTCATTGAAACCGTTCCTTGGAAACAGAATACGCAAAAAATGTTTGATAGAGAAGTTCTCACGCCACGCCTGACAGCTTGGTATGGCGACGATGAAAAATCTTATCATTTGGGAGGCAATGAATTCAGTGTGAATGCCTGGACGCCAGAACTTTTAGGCTTGAAATATAAAATCCAGAAACTGACGGGTCATCAATTCAATTCTGTCTTGCTTAATTTTTACAGAGACGGAAATGATTCTGTGGCTTGGCATCGCGACAAGGAAAGTGAATTGGGAAATCGGCCTGTGATTGCTTCGGTGAGTTTCGGGCAAGTGCGGAATTTTGATTTTCGAAAGAAGGACAATCATCAGAACAAATATACTTTGCCTCTTCAGCACGGTTCACTGCTCATTATGAAGGGCGATTTGCAGACCAATTGGGAACATCGGATTGCCAAATCTTCCAGACCAATGAAACCTCGGATTAACTTAACTTTTCGGAATATTCGTGAGTTGTAAAATTTAAACCACAAAAGTCACAAAAGAGAAACCTTAAAAAAAAATTTTAAAAAAGAGCAAAAAAGAAAACTTAGAATAGTTGCAATTTTCTGAACTTTTCTAGACTTAAAATTTGCAATAACTTTTGTGACTTTTGTGGTTTTAAAAATTTGAGCAGTCTCCTATAGGAATTTCATAAAAAACCCGATTGAATTTTCAATCGGTTTTTTGTTTTATTTAGAATTTCACATTGAAGATTTTCTCTTCGCCATTTCGTTTTACAGTCACTGGATGTTCTTCGCCAGCTTTTATTTTGGAGAGGCAGTCCATATAAGAATAGACTTCTTTCACTTCACAAGTTCCTATTTTTGTAAGAACATCACCTTGCAGGATCCCTGCATTGGCAGCTGGTCTGTGTTCGATAACGCCATAGATGCCCATTCCGTCTTTGCTGTCGGCATAATTTGGCATAATTCCCAAGCTTACTTTATATTTCGGGACAGATTTGCTCGCTGCCACTTTGGTTTTCACAAACGGAATTTCTTTTTCATTTCCTAAAGCATTCGCCAAATCAAAAACATAATTGGCAATCACTGTTCCGCCTGAATAATTGATTTTATCTGAGTCATCCGTCGGTTTATGATAGTCGTTGTGTGTTCCTGTGAAAAGAAAAAGAACCGGAATGTCTTTCAAATAAAAAGAAGTATGGTCACTTGGTCCAACGCCGGATTCGTCCACAGCTAAATTGAAACCTTCCGGCTTGTATTTTTTCACCAAATCGGATAGGATAGGAGAGGTTCCAACGCCACCAACGGTTAAATCTTTTTTATCATTAAGTCGTCCAACCATATCCATATTGATCATAAAAACAGTATTCGGATAGGTCGTTTTGATGGTTTCTGCGAGTTTTTTAGAACCCATCAATCCATCTTCTTCACCAGAGAATAATGCGAAAACGTAATTTGCATTTTCCTTCGTTTTATTTTGAGAAAACATTCTTGCCAATTCCAAAACGGCAGCTGTTCCCGATGCGTTATCGTCCGCACCATTGTGGATTTGTCCTGCCGAATTGGCTAATGTAGAGTTGTGATGTTCATTAAGTCCCAAATGGTCGTAATGCGCACCGATTACAATGGTTTTATCAGCTTTGTTATCCAAAACTGCAATTACGTTTTTACCTTTTACAGGTGTTGATGTTTTATCGTCGTGTGGATTTAGTTTGACACCGTATTCAAAATTTTGGATGAAATCTTTTCCTTCATAAGGTTTCAATCCTAATTTTTTGAACTCTGCAGAAAGATAGTTTGCTGCTTTTGTCTCGCCTTCGGAACCTGTCAATCGGCCTTGCAATTCATCAGAAGCTAAGTAATAGATGTGCTTTTTTAAATTGTTCTCATTAGCTTGTCCAACTTGTGTTCTTTCTTGAGAAAAATATAAAACAGAAATCCCAAGTAAGGAAAGAGTTGATAGTTTTTTGAAATGGTTTTTAGATAAAAACATTAGTTCTAATTTTTATTAAGAACAAATATAAACTTTTTCGTGCTATTTCATCTTCCAATATTTATCATAAAAAATCCTAAGAATTATCTCAGGATTTGTATTATTATTGATTTTAATTTATTCAACAATGATCTTCTTGGTCACTTTTTCATTGTCTATGATGATAGTTCCGAGATAAACTCCAGGTTTTAAATGCGAAATGTCAATTTGGTATGCATTGTTTTTATTAATTAAAATCTGACTTCCACTCATATCGGTCAATTCAAATGTAAAATGTTTTGAGACATTATCCATTTTCAAATTTAAAACACGCTTTGCAGGATTAGGATAAAACTGAACAGATTCCAAAGTTTTTGAAGTCTCGTCCACAGCTAAAGTCGTTTTAGAGGCAACGGAAAAATGCTGGATTGAGCCAACCGCTGCCGTTCCTACATTCTTCACATAAACGGGATCCATATTCACCAAAAGATCATTTGCCGTATGAACATAAGAATTGTTGTAGCCACCTTCGTATTCAAAATAACCCGTGATGATCTCTCCATTTTGCTGAAAAGGAACATAATCTGTATTCTCTGCCGGATCAAAATCCACAGCTAATGTTGAATACAGCGTGGTACAATTTGCCAATTCCTGAACCGCAATTGCCGCCGCTGCATTATTGCTCGATGGGGAACTTTGGTCTTTGTCGTGATACAGTTTACTGTTGGCTCTGTTTTTCAATCCGCCGACTTGATCCAGATTTACCACTACTTTGATGTCCATCTTCGGAGAGGTTCCGTTCACGACTTGTGACACATATCTGGAGCTTCCCAAAAGTCCTTGTTCCTCACCGGAAAAATGAATGAATTTGATAGAATATTCTGTTGGAACATCTTTCAAAATTCTTGCGATTTCCAAGATGATAGACGTTCCGCTTCCATTGTCATTAGTCCCAGGACCATTGATGGAATCGAAATGTCCACAAACAATCACGAATTTATTGGGATAGAGCGTTCCCGTTTTCGTTACAATCAGATTTTTGGAAGAAAGATTGTTTGCTGTCCAAGAGTGTTCTTGGAAATTTGCAGTGGTGTAACCAAGAGCTGTGTATTTGTTCTTAAGCCAATTGAAGGCATTTGTGTTTTGCGTTGTTCCGGTTCTTTTCACGCCAAGCGCTTCAAATTCCTGAAGATAGGTGTTGATGTTAGATTGAGAAACTTGATTTGCTCTATCTTGGTAAGCTTGGATAAAAGTCTGGGCATCAACAAATTGAAGAGATGTCAATAAAACTAATGAACTAATATATTTTTTGAACATTATTTGGATAAATTTCAGCAAAAATAAAAAAATCCTGAGATAATTCTCAGGATTTTATATTGATAACAAAGATTTGTAATTATTTTACTTGATCTACAACAGCTTTGAAAGCTTCTGGATGATTCATTGCAAGATCTGCAAGAACTTTTCTGTTTAGCTCGATGTTGTTTTTCTTAAGAGCTCCCATAAACTGAGAGTAAGATAATCCGTGCTCTCTAGCACCCGCGTTGATACGAGTTACCCAAAGGCTTCTGAAACTTCTTTTCTTTTCTTTTCTACCGCGGTAAGCATATTGCATTGCTTTTTCAACGGCATTTTTAGCTACAGTCCAAACATTTTTTCTTCTACCGAAAAAACCTTTAGCCTGTTTCATTACTTTTTTTCTACGCGCTCTAGACGCTACAGAATTTACTGATCTTGGCATAATTTAAATTGTTTTTTTGAAATGTGCGGTAATTGTTTCATTACACTTAGTTGCTCCATTTCAGGGTTAATTGTTGAATTGTTTTAATTCTTATAAACCGAAATGATTTATAAAACTACTTTAACGCTAATTGACGTAGAACACTTTTTTTGTCCACTTCTGCAA
>JAGNPP010000191.1 GCA_017989575.1 Chryseobacterium sp. | reverse complement strand
TCGGGAATGAAAATAGGAATGGAAGTCACCAAATTCAATGGAAAACCAATTGATGAACAGCTGAAAAAATTCTTACCTAAATTCACAAATCAGCACAATCCAAAAATGTATCAATACGCCATCGATATGCTTTTTGCAGGAACTTACGATGTGGAAAGAGAAATTACGGCTGTTGAAAATGGAAAGTCTAAAACGTACAAACCTGTAAGTTATCGAAATCGAGACGAACTTCTGTACAGTAAAATTATCAATGATAAAACAGCTTATATCAAAATCAACAATTCGCTGGGAAACAATGCACTCATTTCAGAATTTGACAAAACACTTGATAGCTTTTTTCAACATAAAAATCTGATTATTGACCTGACAGAAACGCCAAGTGGCGGAAACTCGACAGTTGCAAGAGCAATAATGGGAAGATTCACGACCAAACTTCTACCCTATCAAATCCACGAATTTGATGAAAAAGAATATGAAACCAAAAGACACTGGACAGAATTTGTAACGCCAAGAAAAGAAATCTACCAAGGTAACGTTTTTGTTTTGGTTGGACACTGGACAGGAAGTATGGGCGAAGGCATTGCCATTGGTTTTGACGGAATGGAAAGGGCAAACATCATCGGGACAAAAATGGCTGGATTGCTCGGAGCCATTTCAAATTTTCAAATGACAGAAACTAAAATCGGTTTTCAGTTTCCGACTGAAAGGCTTTATCATATCAATGGAACGCCACGAGAAAATTATGTCCCAACAATATTAACTCAAAATATTGAAGAGACTTTGCAAAAAGTGAAAGAGTTGACAAAAAATTAATAAAACTTTTATTTGAGAAATATTAAACTCCAGACTGATAATCTTAGTAATGAAACTTAACCCTAAAAATAAAAAAACTTTAAATAAGAAAAAATCCATTGTTTACAAAAGGATTTTGGTTTTACTAATTATGCTATTTCTATTCAAAGAAATTGTTATTTATAAGCCAATTTTAAACTTTATTAAGACTGAAAAAATTGAAGGAGAAATAATAAACGAGAAAAACTCTTTGAGGCGAGGTCAATTTACTGGAGCATTTGTTTATTCTTATCAATTTGTTTATAAAAATAAAATCTACACGAATAAAAGTGACAATGAAAAATTTATAGTTGGCGAAAAATTAATTATAGAATGTAATGAGACTTTTCCATTCATCAATAGAATTTACAAATCACGCTTTACGAATTAAAAAAAGAGACTCAATCGAGTCTCTTTTAATATTTAGTTGAACATATCTTTTACTTTTTCAAAGAATGTTTTTTCTTTTCCTGTTGGTTCGGCGTTCATATCGCCATTTTCCAATTGTTTTTGGAAGAATTCTTTTTGTTCTTTCGTCAGTTTTTGTGGCGTCCAGACATTGATATGAACAAACATATCGCCTTTTCCACCATAACCTTCGATGTTAGGAAGACCTTTTCCGGCCAATCTTAAGATTTTGCCAGACTGTGTTCCTTCATCCACTTTGATTTTCACTTTTCCACCAACCACGTTGATTTCTTTAGTCGTTCCCAAAGCTGCTTCAGCAAAAGAAACATAAAGTTCCTGATGAAGATTGTCGCCTTCACGTTTGATGGTTTTATCTACTTCCTCTTCTACCACAACCAAAAGGTCACCTGGCGTTCCACCCAAAGGTGCATCGTTTCCTTTTCCTCTTACATTCAGTTGGATGCCGTCTCTTGCACCAGCTGGGATGTTGATTGTGATTTCCTCATCTTCTTTCACAAGACCTTGTGCATTGGCTCCAGCAGGGATTTTGTCCGCTACTTTCCCAACTCCTTGGCAAGTACCACAAGTTGTTTGCGTTTGCATCTGACCGAACATTGTGTTCATCAATCTCACTTGAACGCCAGTTCCGCCACAAGTAGGACAAGTCTTGGAAGTCACACCTTTTGCCAACTTCATTTTTTTGACCTTGATGGTTTTCTGAGTACCAGAGATCATCTCTTCAAGGTTCAATTTGATGCGGACACGAAGGTTAGAACCACGCGCCTGCTGTTGTCTTTGCTGACCACCACCAAATCCACCACCGCCGAAAATATCACCGAACTGACTGAAGATGTCTTCCATATTCATTCCGCCACCGAATCCGCCACCGCCAAATCCGCCTCCAGTTGCACCGCCAACACCAGCGTGACCATATTGATCATATCTCGCTTTCTTATTGTCGTCACTTAGAACTTCATAAGCCTCTGCCGCTTCTTTGAATTTTTCCTCTGCTTCTTTATCACCTGGATTTTTGTCCGGGTGAAATTTGATTGCCATTTTTCGGTAGGCTTTCTTTATCTCGTCAGCACTTGCTGATTTGCTAACTTCTAATATATCGTAATAATCGCGCTTCGCCATAATAAATAATTGATAAGTGATAAATGATAATTGATCCTTAGAATCTTTAACTTTATCATTACTGATTTTAGTTTCCTGTCACTACTTTTGCGAAACGAATTACTTTCTCGTGAAGCTGATATCCAGTTTCTACAACGTCGATGATCTTTCCTTTCAAATCTTCTGATGGAGATGGAATCGATGTGATAGCCTCGTGCAAGTCTACATTGAAAGCGTCGCCTTGTTCTACGTGAATCGGTTTCAAACCTTTTTCTATCAATTTGCTTTTTAGCTTTTGATAAATCAATTCGATGCCTTTGAGTTCGGATTCGTTGCCGCTTTTTGAGATTTCTTTGATGGCTCTTTCGAAGTCATCTACAACGCCCAACATAGACGTCATCAGATCTTGAGAAGCGTACAAATAGAAATCGTTCTTTTCTTTCAGTGTTCTCTTTTTATAATTTTCGAATTCTGCATAGAGACGGATGTATCTGTCTTTTTCTTCTGCCAAAAGTTCTTCTGGCGTCGGTTTTTGTGACACATTTTCCTGGTTTTCCGTTTCTGGGTTTTCTGCCGTATTCGTTTCTTGATTAAGGTTTTCCTCGTGTATATCTTTGTTTTCTTCCATAATGGTAATTTTACAAAGTACATTTCTCAATTCTTTTGCCAATCGTGGTTTTTTGACAATTAGGCAGAGATTGGATTAATGAATTTTATTAATTCGAAGTTAAGGTTTCCAAAAAGACCACACTTCTCCATTGAAAACCGCCAGCATTTTTTTACTCTTCACAAAAACCACCATTCCGGGAGATGGATCTACAATATCTTCGAAACTATCAACCTTCGGCAAAACCATTGCTTGATCATTAGATTCTATAATCAAAATCCCTCTGGCAGACGTAGTTAAAGATTCGATGACTACTCCATTTTCCAGGCTTTCTGGTCTGTTTATGATTTGGGATCGATCCGAAGTTCCATCTGTTCCGCTCAAATCCATCCAAGTGCTGTTCTTCTTTAATTTTATTCTGTTATCAGAACTGTCAAAAACAAATGTTCCGGACGTTGCACCATTAGAATTTACTGCGTTCGAATCTGCATCAACGTCATTTATGCTAATTACCCAAGGTAAAATCAAACCTTTATTTTCATTGCCAAATTCCAAAAGCACCGTCTCGGAAGAAAGAGAATCTTTGCCAATTGTAATCTGAGCTGTTAAAACGAGATTTGAAATTAGACCAATTAAGAAATATATTTTTTTCATTATTTCAGATTTTAAGGGCAAGCCGGCGTGTTGTAGCATTTCCAAGTTGTGCCGTCATAGATTTTTAGACAATCTAAATTGACATCAAAAACAGCCATTCCCAAAACCAATTGATTGGTGGGAATATTTTGTATTTGCAAAGTCGTCATTCGGCTGATGACCAATCCTTTTGTTTTGGATTCTAAAACCAAATGCGCCCCCTTTTTTTCTTTAACCCAATCATCATTATCCGTATTTCTATTCAGCGAACTGATTCCGACGGACGATAACAATGCTGGATTTCCAATTGTAGAAGGAGTCGCGGGGAGATAACATTTATCTAAAACTTCAATAATTTTCGAAGCCAGACAACCGTTTGCAGATTGATACATTAATGTAAAAATGCCTGATGCCAATGCAGAAACATTACCAGCGTTATCGACGGTTGCGATGTTTGTATTGCTGGATGACCAAGTTCCTCCGCTTAATGGAACGGAATAACTGGAATTTGATAATTTGTTAAGTATCTCAGCTCCGGTAATGATTGGATTTTCTGATAAGCAATTGTCACTCAGCAATCGGATATAATCTATCTCTACCGATTGTGGCACTACTCCATATCCGGGCGGATCTATTCTCAACCCGGAAATCAAACCGCCGTTGGTCCAGTTGACATTGTTGGAAAGATCAAAAATATATTCTTCAAAATTCCCGTTGTTGCCACTTGTGGTGAGAGAAGCACTTCGAAGAGGCGAAAGACTTCCGTTATCATTCTGCCAAAATAATTCGAGATTATTGTGATTGGTATTATTTTTAAGCCTTAATGCAACTCGGGTATATTCTAATGGATCGATTAATGTATTAAGATTATAAATAAAGGGATCTTCATCTGTGATTTTGGTTTCCAAAGTTGTTCCGTTGGCAACCAATTGTGAAACACCGGAAGCCATTTCCCAACCTTCAAAATTATCAACTCTGTTGAATTCCCAATTGGTAGTTTGATTTAATTTATTATTGGCATAAACGTAATCCCGGATTTGGTTTAATGTTCCTAAAATCAAATCATACTCATACTCAAACACATCATTTTTTTTCAGAGCCAATGTTATCAATGGTGACATATAGCTTGTGGAAACGCTGGTTGCACCTCCGCCAAAACTTCCACTAAAACCGCCTACAAAAAGATTGCAAGTTTTACTCAATACACCCACACCCCAATTGCTATCATTAACGTGGGCGGACCAATTTTCATAGGTACTCCAATAAGTCCAAGGCGGACCGCTGTTGGTAATTTTTGTTAAAGGTTGATTGTGGAAAAGCTGAGAACCAATATACGTATAAAGGTTTTTCAAATCTCCAATGGTATAAACCGCAGGTAATTCTTGATGCTTAGGAATAATTTGAGTCCAGATATTATCGGTTCTGTTAATCGTCACTCGGTTTTTGACGTGCACAACGTTATTTTCCACCGTCACCCAAGTTTCAAATATACTTTTGGCTGGATGATTATTCATATCCCAAAGCATCGGAATACTTTTCACATATAGTTCCGTAGGTGTTTCATAATAATCCAAAATTTGTGGCGAATGGTCATAAACATCGCCTGCCTGAATGGGATTCCA